>NZ_JBPYDC010000020.1:0-56089 GCF_051847575.1 Psychrobacter sp. 1U2 | reverse complement strand
TTAAAAGCCATCTACGGCGCTGATACGCTTGAGATAGCAGAGGCCAATCTTGAGCACTTTGATGAGGTGTGGGGCAAAGAGTACCCGCATGTCGTTAAGTCTTGGCGCAATAACTGGGAGGGCTTAACGGTGTTCTTTGAGTATCCTAAAGACATCAGAAAAGCGATTTATACCACCAATGCTATTGAGTCGCTAAACAGTGTGATTCGGACAGCGGTGAATAAGCGTAAGGTGTTCCCCTCTGATCAGGCTGCATTCAAGGTAGTATATCTGGCAACCCAGCAGGCGTCTAAAAAGTGGTCGATGCCCATTCGTAACTGGACGTCTGCTTTGAATCGCTTTATGATTATGTTTGATGATCGTATCAGTAAGCATTTAATCTAAATGGCAGTTACACAGAATCTGGGATGGTCTCATAGCCTATGGTGGGTTAATTAGCGTAGCCCACCACAATTATATTAATCAGGGAAGTTCCTTTAAAGTATATTTTCGTCGTCTTACTCTTCTAAATCATTCTTCTGAGCCTCAGCTATCAACTCTTTCACACGAGCACTTTCTCTTAGCACGCAAGCCTCATAGGCAGAGAGAGTTTCAGCTTCCTGCTCTTTTTCCTGATCTTGCTTAGCCTTGGCTTCTAGATACTCTTCAAGTTTTTGTTGGTCATCTTGCTTCGAATTACTCATCACTGACTCCTCATATTATTTATTTTCTGATGCTACTATTCGATTGAGCATAGCGGCTAATCGCTCGTTATTTTCATCAATATACTTTTCACCCAGCGCTAATATCTCATCCGGTGATTGTACCGTTTTGGGATATTCTTTTAGTCCACTTTGGATAGCTGCATTACCATTAGAGACCATTTTAGGTAGACTCTCTTTTGTGACTTCAAAATGACATTGCCAAGCGAGTACCCAAGTGTCTAATTCTGCGTGCAATGATGTTTGATAGACGAAGCCTTGATTCGTCCATGCCTCTGTCTCAGCGATAATGCTCGCGCCTTTCGGACAATCAAAACCTTCCCCGTGCCAGTGAAATACCGTAAAGGACTGTTTGGGCAGATCTTGTAATAACGGATGCGCTTGTCCTGCCTGTGTTAATTGCATCGGCAACCAACCGATTTCTTTTACGCCAGACGGCTTAACCTTAGCGCCCAAACAATGCGCGATAATTTGCGCGCCTAAACAAACGCCAATTACTGTTTTGCCCGCGTCAATGGTTTGGGTAATCAGCCGTTTCTCTTTGATAAGCCAAAGGTGCTTTTCTTCATCGTGCACGCTCATAGGCCCGCCCATGACGATTAGCCAATCAAAGCTATCAGGTGCTGGCAGCTCGTCATTATCGTAGGAGCGGCTAATGGTAATAGGATACTGATGACTATCCGCCCACTGCCTGATAAAGCTTAAGTCAGCGTAATCGGTATGGAATAAAGCGTGAATACGTAATGTCATAAGAGAAACCTTGTGCAGAATACAATCAAGTAAGCTTTCTAATCACAAATCGCTAAATATTGACGAACCACGTTATTCATACCTTGTTCTAGCGATTCAATGGTAAAGGCATGACCAATCGACACCTCAGCAATATCACCGAGGCTTAGTAAGTCGGCTAAATTCTCTAAGTTCAAATCATGACCAGCGTTGACACGCATCCCGTTTTCGCTAGCAAGGTTGATACAGTCATTAAAGCGCTTTTTAACCTCAGCGAATTTACCCTTATCATCATTCTTATTTTCATAAGCACGCGCCCATTCTTCAGTGTACATCTCTATCGTTTGTACGTCGCTGTCGATGACGGCTTTGATTTGCTCGATATCAGGATCGATAAATACCGCGCAGCGCGTACCAAAGCCTTCAAGCTCATGGCTTAACTCTGATAAAAATTTATGATGTTTGATAATATCAAAACCATGATCGGAGGTCAGTTGATCTTCGCTATCGGGTACGAGGGTACATTGATGAGGTTTGACCTCACGAATCAGTGTTAGAAATTGCTCATTGGGATTGCCTTCGATATTGAATTCAATGTCTTTATAATCTTTTAGATACTCACTGATATCATAGACGTCTTGATAGCGGATATGACGCTCATCGGGCCGTGGATGAACGGTAAAGCCTTTAACCCCGAGATCAATCAGCTTTTTTACAAAGGTTAATAAGTTAGGATAATCGGTACCGCGCGAGTTACGAATTAAAGCTAGTTTATTTAAATTGACGCTAAATAAGGTACTCATACTATTTCCTTTTTCATTATCGTTATGGATTGGGCATTAGTCATTGAAGGTTAGTAAAAGTCGTCACGACTAGCATACTTTTTATTGAGTGCTTTTAGAATAGCATAGGTCTCTACATCCATTATGCCTGTTGGATTTAGAGGTCTGAAATGTAACTGAAAGGCATAAATAACATCACGGCTGGCTTTATCCCACACGCCCGTATCGTTGATCTGATAGCCATAATCACGGAAGGCCTGCTTGACCTCCCGTATCGTTGGTGTTGATAATATAACTTCATTAGCGAAATAACGTTTATCGGCTTCATCATACCAAGCGCCAACACCGTACTCTTCATGTAGTCGTTGCCAAGGGAACTTGGCACCCGGGTCAATCTTACGCGAAGGAGCAAGGTCAGCGTGACCGATGATATTCTTTGGTGAGATCTTATAGCGCCCCGCGATATCTTGCACCAATTGCGCGACCTTTTTAATCTGTAGATCATCAAATTCTACAAAATGCGAATAGGGATGATACTCTAGCTCGCTATCTTTTAGCGCGTTTAGATACTGCGGCTGAATCCCTTTATTGACAATTTCGATACCGATAGAGGTATCATTCAAGATAGTCCGACCAGAAAAACCACCATCACCTGCGTGCCAAGCGCGCTCACTCTCAGGCACTAAGCTATAGATATTATCATCATCGCTATCCATAATCAGATAGTGAGCGCTGACTTGCCCTTGGGTCAATAGCTGGATAGAGCGCTCATTATCACTGACGGTATAGTGCAGCACGATAAACTTGATACGTTGGCTCTTACCGGTTGATTGATAAGTCTCGCTATCGACGGTGTAGCTCTCAGTAGTCGCGATTTGAGAAGTCGTAGTGACGCAGCCTGTTAGAGATAGCGTTAAGCCACAGAGTAACGCGAAAAGTACGTTTTTTGCCATAAAATACTAACCCTTCTGAATCTTCTTCTTTAAAACCGCCTTCCAACTCTCCTCTAAGCAATCAATCACCAGCCAAGGCTCAATCACCTCAGCAGTATGTTTTTCTTTAGAATTAGAGAGCTGCCAAAGTTTTTCAAGCGTCGCGAACGGATAAGGGCGTTCCACCAAATAAACCGGTAAATCTGCGTCAAGTATGCCATCATGTACCACTTCAAAATACCAACCGGCAATACCTTGTTTACTGATCCAAGACGCGATATTTGGCACCTTAGTAAACTGCCCAATTTGATCGTTGATCTTATAGCAAGGACGGCGTGGTTGTACGATACGTAATTGCACGCTCTCAGTATTCTCGACTTTACCATATTGAAAAACGTCGCCAATACAAACTGTGGATTCCGTCATTTCAGGCAAGCCGTTCACTGCTTCAGTGATGAGGTTTTCGCCTAGAGTTCCGACTCGTACCTTTAGCTCGAACTCATCATTAATCCGCTGATAAGTCGCTGTTGGCAGTTGATGCACCGCTTTTAGGGGGCCGCCATGATGTTTACGATCGGCTTGCTCGTCGGTGACGAGTCCCATAAAGTTAACCACAACTGGCGCTTTGATCGATGCTTTATCGATAGCGCTCATGGCTTCGCGAGCGAATGGCATGGCTTTGCCTGCTCGCACCTCGATTAAGGTGGCGATATGTAGAGGCAGCGGCTGATTAAAATCAGTGGTAGCTGTTGAGGTTTTTTTAGTAACAGAGTCTGTATTGGCGGCGCTCATTGAATATCCTAGCAGGTAGTCACGTGAATGAAGCTATAGTAGCGCAAACTTAAGGCGATTTTTAGTTTAATTACTTTTCTAATTCAGAGAAAACTTAAGCGTAAAGACCATAAAAAAAGACCAGATAAATTATCCAGTCTTTATATCATTTAAATGCATTAGGGGTTTTTAGAGATTAGTTACGGCGACCGGCTTTTTTCTCACGCGGCGTCGCGACTAATTCCGCTAAGCTCTCAGGCGATGACCATAGGCCCTCTAAATCATAGAACTCACGCGCAGCTGGCGTCATCATATGCACGACGACCGAGCCTAAATCGATCAAGGTCCAGTCAGAATCGGTGCCACCTTCACGGCCTAAGGGCATAAAGCCTGCTTGCTTGGCATCAGCGCCTAAGCTATCAGCCATAGCGCGGACGTGGCGCTTGGAGGTGCCCTCAGCGATAACCATACGTTCCATCACGTCGGTTAAATCCTCCACATCGAGTACAGTGATGTTCTTAGCTTTCATACCGTCCAAAGCAGTGGTTACTAGCGTTAAGCATTCTTCTAAACGTTCGTTAGTCATAGTGTTGGTCATAAATTTGGGTCTCTTTAATCGTCATTAGCTATAGAAAGTGAATCGTCATCGGCCAAAAATAAGTGGTGATGACTATAATAAGGTGATTTTAACGGAATTAGTCTGCAGAATATAGCTCATGCTGCACAATATAGTCATAAACCGCAGAATGTAGGTGTTTAGATAGATAATGGCAGTCTTTAAGCAAGCTATCTTTTATAATGGGGGCGGTCACAGACGCCAGTAATTGGTGGCGAATTTCGGTGCTAGATACTTTTTTTACCGGTCTTAAGTCTATATAAATGAGTCCTTTTCGTAAGGTTTTCAAGCCTTTATTTTCTAAAGCTGGCGTTTCTAAGCCGTCAATAGAAAGAGCAATCAGTTCGCTAACAGATTCAACCACTTGCTTTTGTAACGAAACGGGTAGTTGGCTGATTAAAGTAGTTCGCTGTTTAGCGCTTAAGGTTTTTTTATTATCTAAGGTGTTATGCTGCAAGTTAGTGTTTGTAGGATAAGCACTGGCATTGGCACTGCGATCAAATACCCAAAGATGAACGTAATCAGTCAGTTTCAGCCCTTGTTTCCATCTCTCCAAGCTACGCGCGCTATCCATACCCATGACAAATATCAAGATATCTTGCGGATAGCGCAGCCGTAAAGTCTGTACGCTATCGATAGTATAAACTGGCGGTTCTTGCCAAAGCTCAAGCTCATCTACGCGTAATGGTGTGTCTTTTATAGCCAGCTTTAGCATGGCTAAGCGATGCTTGGGATCGGTACTTTGTTGTTTAAAAGGCGAGCGGGCGTTGGGTAATAACGACACTTGTAGCTCGAGATTTTGCTGAGCCGCTAAAGGCGCAAGAGAGTGGTAGACTTGCATTGCCATCTCGATATGAGCGCTATGCACTGGATTAAAAGAGCCGCCCAAATAGGCGCGGATAGTAGGGAGAGAAGGTTTAGTCATGGCGTCATTATAACGCTTGCCGATAGATTTTTCTGCTTAATAAGCAGTAATTATCTATTCATAATAATCTATTCATAATAAAAAACGCTCAACATCATGGTGCTGAGCGTTTTTGTTTAAAACCAATAATTATTTAGATCCTTTTAGATCAAGTCGCTATATGCTTGAATAGCAGTTAAGGCAATAGTATAGACAATATCATCGACTAGAGCGCCGCGCGATAGATCGTTAACCGGTTTGTTTAGCCCTTGAAGCATAGGGCCGACACTGATGACATTAGCGCTACGCTGTACCGCTTTATAAGTGGTATTACCAGTATTGAGATCAGGGAAGATAAACACATTGGCTTGACCGGCGACCTTTGAATCCGGCGCTTTTTGTTTACCGACACTCATCACAGAGGCCGCATCATATTGTAATGGTCCATCTACTGCTAGATCCGGTGCGCGCTCACGGACGATTTCGGTTGCACGGATGACTTTTTCGACATCAGCGCCGGTGCCTGATGAGCCGGTCGAGTAGCTGATCATCGCCACTTTGGGATCGATACCGAAGGCGGCGGTAGACTGTGCCGATTGAATAGCAATCTCGGCTAGCTCCTCAGCAGTTGGATCCGGATTGATGGCGCAATCTCCGTAGACGACGACTTGCTCAGGTAATAGCATAAAGAATACCGACGAGACTAAGGAGTACTGCGGCGCGGTTTTGATTAGCTGAAACGCGGGACGCACAGTGTTGGCAGTAGTATGAATCGCGCCGGAAACTAGACCGTCGACCTCGTCCATTTCTAGCATGATAGTGCCTAAGTAGACGGTATCTTGCAAATATTCAGCAGCGACCTCACTAGTGGTTTTACCTTTACGGCGCTCAACCACAGCCTCGATATATTTGCCCATATCGAGACTAGCCGGATCGATGATCTCAAGCCCTTCTGGCAAAGTTAGGTCACGGTTTTTGGCGACTTGCTCGACTTCGCTACGCTGGGCTAGTAGCACGCAATCGGCGATACCGCGGCTTTGACAGATACAGGCGGCTTCTACGGTGCGCGGCTCAGAACCTTCTGGTAGCACGATGCGTTTTTTGGCATTTTGCGCTTTTTTGACCACTTGATGACGAAAAGCGGCAGGCGAGAGACGCGGGGTATAGTTACCGCTAAAGTAGGTTTTAATCCAGCTCAGATCCAAATGTGCAGCGACATAACGTGTGACTTCCTGCGCGCGCTCGGTATCATCGCTCGGTATCTCAGCGCTCATCTGTAGCAGGTTTTGTACCGTCTCAAAGCTATCGGTCTCGACACTCATGACGGGGATACCAGTCTTCAACGCCGATTGCCAGAGCTCAGCCACAGTTTCGTTAGGGGCAACGCCACCTGTCAACACTAGACCAGCTAATGGTACGCCATTGATACAAGCCAGACCTGCTGCTAGCAGTAGATCATCACGGTCGCCTGGCACCACGATAAGCGTACCGCGCTTGAAGACTTCATCAACGCGCGAGACGGAACGTGCGGTCAGACTAATATCATTGATACGCCGCGATTTGGCTTCGCCGACATTCAGCCAAGTTGCGTCAAGCTCAGCGGCGATATCCCAAGTGCGCGGCACTGATAGCGAATCACTGAATGGCACGACACCAATTAGGCGGAAACGCTCGCTATGAAAATGCGGCGATAGGCGTTGCACCTCTTGTACAAAGCTTTCATCTAAGCTGACTACTGCCTCACCAGGAGCAACGGGCTGAGTCTCAAAGGTATTTGGTACGTCATGTACCCGCATTAGGATGCAGCCGAGCGTACGCTCATGAGCGATACCGCCGAATTCGCGCGCGTGTACATCGAGCTTGTCTGCTAGATAAGCAGGATTGCTCGTATCGACAGTGCTGACAAAGATAATCTTCGCGTCCAAAGCATGGGCGATAGCTTGGTTAATCTGTGAAGCGTAAGAGGCTTCGGTCGTTGGCACTAAGCCTTCACAGATAATGACATCCGGGTCGCCCTCGATACTGTGATAATTGCCAATGACTTCTTCCATCAGCTCATCCAGGTTACCATCGCCGATCATGCGTTCAACGCGCTGACGGTTGATCGATTTGGGCGGCGTGAGGCCAAAGGCATGCATAATAAGAGCGCTTGAGCTATCTAAGCTGTTTTGTTTATCTAAGGTATCATCTTGCAAGAATGGCTTCATAAAACCGGCTTTGATACCGTTATAATCAAGCGCGCGGATGAGACCAAGAGCGGCTGAAGTCACGCCGATACCGCGACTGATAGGAACCAATAAAATAGTTTGCATAGTGTATCCTACGGTTTGTTATATTTTTAATGACTGGGTATGTATGATAAATGACTATTGTTTTGCTATTTAGCGACTGGCTTAAATATTTAAAAAAAGCGCCATAATCATACAGCGCTTTTTAGCTTACTTCAGTTTTAGTCTAGACCAAGCGTTTGCCGCGTTTCTTTAGCGATTTGGCGCTCTTCGTCAGTCGGGATGACCCACAGCTCGATATTGCTATCGTCACTCTCAAAACGCCCTTCCGCGCCGCCAACGAGTGTTTTGTTTTTGTCAGCATCAAATTTTATACCGAAATGGCGCATGACGTTTAGAATACGCGCACGCGTGGTTGCTGAGTTCTCGCCGATACCGCCAGTAAAGACAATACCGGTAAATTCAGGTAGCGCGCAGCTGAGACTCGCCAGGTATTTACCAACGCGATAAGCGAACATCTCGATAGCTAGCTCAGCGTCTTTGTGTCCTTCGTTAGCGGCTTGCTCAACAGTACGCAGATCGTTAGATAAACCCGAGATACCGAGCAGACCACTTTCACTATTGAGCATTTTATCGATTTCTTCTAAGCTCATGCCGAGTTGACGTTTTAGGTGAATGTGCAAGCTGGGGTCGACATCACCACTACGTGTACCCATCATTAGGCCCTCAAGCGGCGTCAGTCCCATACTCGTATCTAGACTTTTACCATCATAAACGGCAGTCGCTGAGCAGCCATTACCTAGATGCGCCGTTAGCCAACCATGTGGGCCTTTGGCATCCGTAATTTCACTGGCTCTTTCTGAGACATAAGCATGCGAGGTACCATGGAAGCCATAACGGCGGATTTTTTCTTCTTCATAAAGGGCTTTTGGAATCGGATAACGATAAGCGACGGGCGGCATGGTTTGGTGAAATGCGGTATCAAAAACCACGACTTGCGGAACATCAGGATAGATAGCTTGTACCGCCTCAATGCCCAGAGCGTTGGCTGGGTTATGTAGGGGCGCTAATGATTTGAGACGTCTGACTTCTGATAACACGTGATCATCGATTTTGACCGCTTCTGAATACTCGCGGCCGCCATGAACCCCGCGATGACCGACGGCTATAAAGTGATATTGCTCAAGCAGTTCAAGCACTTTTTGTAAGGCAAGTTTATGACGGCCACCTGGGATAGCAATTTCAAGCTTTTCTCCATTCAAAGCGGTATGTTTGATACGAGCGGTATCGAGACCTAAGTTTTCGGCCAGCCCAGTAATACGAGTCGATTCGTCTTCACTGATTAAAGCGTACTTAATAGAGGAGGATCCACAGTTGAGAACTAAAGTGGGATTAGTTAATGCCGAGCTACCCGAATTTTCATCGCTAAAAGTGGGAGTGTTGACGCTGTCATTCATGCTCTATCCTTAGATTATAGGTATTGGATTATGGGTATTGAATTATAGATAGGAATAATTAGTAATATAATAAGTAGGGAGTTGAATCACTAAAGCTATTTCGATCGCTAGAAGTGAGTAAACTACAGGTGAATAAAAAGCTACAAGCTAAACACAAGGTATCATATTTTATAACAATTACCATGTCCGCTGTTAAGCGTTATACCACAATAACTATAAGGTTTAAGATAAGCATTCGTCAAGTATTAGTTACAGCCGTACACTGAGTGTCTAAAAAGCGAGTAGAGAAGGTATTATTAAATTTAGCATTTATAAAGACTAATGATAGGCAAATATTGCAACTAAAATTATCGCTAAATTCAGTCAACCGCTACCAATTAATGCTATGATTACAGGCCTACTTGATGCTCGATATCGGCTGGCGTTTTGCTGTTACTGAGTAGTATTATTTAGCTTTAACATATCAATAGCTGATTGTGAGTATTGAGCAAGCAGTTTTGAGCAATCAGTGACGCATTATTAACGGCTTACAACTTATGAAAACTCAAAAACCAAATGTTATATTACTAAAATTTTCTGTTATTGGTATTACTCTAGTGGCTTTGGGCTTGAGCGGCTGCGGACAAAAAGGCCCGCTATACTTAGCAGATACCGAACAAGGTCTAGTAACCAGCTCCGAGGTTTTAGAGAGTACCAGCCAGCCGCAAGATGCTGCTTTTGCTGGGGTGGATGATGACGAGTATGAGCGCACACGCTATCTTGAGGAGCAGCAAGTGCTGCCTGAACCGAGCGACGATCCAAACGATTACTGATCAGCGCTGCCATGTTGATAACCTGATAATTTCCTTTGAAAACTTGAATAAATTAAAGAGATGACTATGAGTGATGCTGAGTCGCAAAGAGAAGCAACTGTGGCAGATAGCCAAGCGGTTACGATGCAAACTGAGCAAGGATTATATATTGATCCTCAAGCTTTGAGCGCCCATCTACCAGCGCTGAGCTATCGTGATAACGAGCTGTATATCGAGGACGTTAGCATTAGCAGTTTGGCGGAGCAGTATGGCACGCCTTGTTATGTCTATTCCAAGCAAGCGATCTTAGAGGTGTATAAAACTTATAGCGACAGCTTCGCGAGCCTTGAGCACCAAATATGCTATGCGGTAAAAGCCAATTCTAATCTTGCTGTGTTAGGCATTTTGGCGCAGGCGGGTGCTGGCTTCGATATCGTCTCTCGCGGTGAGCTCATGAGAGTATTAGCGGCTGGTGGGCAAGCGGATCGCGTCGTCTATTCAGGCGTAGGTAAGACCCGTGATGATATCGAGTTCGCTTTGCAGCAAGGTATTAGCTGCTTCAATGTCGAGTCCATCAGTGAGCTGTCGTTGATTAATGAGGTCGCCGCCCAGCTAGATAAACCGGCGCCGATATCACTGCGGGTCAATCCCGACGTCGATGCCAAAACCCATCCTTATATCTCAACGGGTCTTAAAGATAATAAGTTCGGCATCGCTCACGACAAGGCGCTAGCCGTTTATGCGCAGGCAGCGGCGATGTCACATATCGAGATTGTCGGTATTGATTGTCATATTGGCTCGCAATTAACAGAAGTAGCACCATTCGTGGCCGCTTTGGATAAAATTATCGAGCTGGTGCATCATTTAGCAGATCAGGGCATTGATTTACAACACATCGATTTGGGCGGCGGACTAGGTGTGCGCTACATCGATGAGTCGCCGGTGTCTATCGCTGATTTTGCCGACGCGCTGTTGCCGAAGCTCACTGAGCTGGGTCTCAAAGTGTTTTTTGAGCCGGGGCGTAGTATGGTCGCTAATGCCGGCGTGTTATTAACGCGTGTTGATGTACTCAAGCCGACAGAGCATAAGAACTTCGCTATCGTCGATGCGGCGATGAATGATTTGATCCGTCCGGCGCTGTATCAAGCAGAGATGGCCGTGATTCCGCAAACGCTACCAGATGCTGGTATAAGAGCTGATGATACTCAAGCTTGGGATATCGTCGGCGCTATTTGTGAGACAGGTGATTTCTTAGCTAAAGATCGTGTACTATCGCTTGCAGTAGGTGATATTTTGGCCATTACTGGTGCTGGCGCTTACGGTTTTACTATGAGTAGTAACTATAATTCGCGCCCGCGTGCAAGCGAGATTATGGTAGCACAGCATCAGCAGCAGTTGATTCGTAAGCGCGAAACGATCGAAGACTTGTACCGCGATGAGATGCTTTGGCAAGATCAATAGTGAAATGGCTAGCCGGACACTATTTAAATTATAAGAGTCTGAGCTAAAAAGGTCATAGCGATTTAACAGAGCTCATTTTAGAAGAACCCATTGTCATGATGACAGTGGGTTTTTTATGGCGACCATTTTATTACTATCTCTACCATTCATCACACGCTGATAGTTATCATTGTATAAGGTAGCGTGCTAATATAACCGACATATAAAAACACAATAGGACACAAGGATATGTTGATAGAGTTTACAAAGATGCATGGGCTAGGCAACGATTTTATGGTTATCGATTTGGTGACTCAGCGCTTGGACTTGACTAAAGAATTGGTAGAATTATTGGGAGATCGGCACCTAGGCATAGGCTTTGATCAGCTGCTCGTCGTTGAGCCGCCAATGCGTCCGGATGTTGATTTTAGCTATCGTATCTTTAACACCGACGGTACTGAGGTCGAGCAGTGCGGCAATGGCGCGCGCTGTTTTGCGCGTTTCGTGCAAGCGCGTAAGCTGTCATTCAAACAGCGGCTACGGGTTGAGACTGCCAGCGGTGTTATTACTTTGACCACCGATCGCTATGGCTGGGTTGAGGTCGATATGGGTAAACCTAAATTTGAGCCAGATGAGATTCCTTTTACCCCAAAAGCGACAACCAAAATCCAAAACGCTTATCATCTCGATGTAGACGGCACACCGGTACAGCTTTATGTGGCCAATATGGGCAATCCGCATGCGGTTATCAAGGTCGACGATGTGCTAGATGCTGAAGTTGCCACTTTAGGCAAAGCTATCGAATCGCACCGAGCATTTCCCGATCGAGTCAATGTCGGCTTTATGCAAGTGATGAATCAGCGTCATATTCGTCTGCGGGTTTATGAGCGTGGGGTTGGCGAGACGCAAGCTTGCGGCACCGGCGCTTGTGCGGCAGTCGCTATCGGTATCCGTGAAGGCTGGCTCGATGAGGGCGAAGATATACGCGCGCAGCTCTACGGCGGTAGTATGATTGTGAAGTGGCAACCGGGCTATTCGGTGATGATGACGGGCCCCACTGCCTTTGTTTATGAAGGGGTGTTCAGTCCAGATGGTATTATGGCGCAAGCGGGCATCAAGCCTAATACGTCTAGCTAATACGACCCAGTTAAGAGACCAGTTATGAGCGTCAAAGACTACGCCAAGCCAGCAGCAGATATAGAGCCAGATGCAGCATTACGCGAGCTTTTGACGCCGGTGAATCGTTGGCTAAATACTTTATCGGTACGCAATCACTCTGAGCATACTTTAGCGGCGTATTTTGCCGGCGTTCATCAGTTGGCGTTATATCTGCGTGGTAAGCGTCTGACTTGGACGCGCTGCGACAAGCGGCAATTGGCTCAGCATATCTCTCAGCGCCTTGATGAAGATAAACTTGCTCTAGCTAGCGTGCAGCAAGAGCTATCCGCGATCCGTCATTTTTATAGTTGGCTTATCGAAGAGGATATAGCGCGTATCAATCCAACGACTGGCTATCAGCTAAAGCGCAGTCCGCGGCCGCTGCCCTCTATTGCCGATGTTGATTTGCTCACCCAACTCCTAGAGCAAGAACTGCCCGATACGCCTGAACAGGCGCGGTTGTGGCTGCGTGATAAAGCGATGTTTGAGCTGCTCTATAGCAGTGGCCTACGGGTAGGCGAGCTGGTCGCGCTCGATATGATGGATATCGATTTGGCCGATTTACGCGTTCGAGTGACTGGTAAAGGCAATAAAACGCGCCTGGTTCCTATCGGTAGCAAGGCGGCTGAGGCGATTAAGCGCTACTTACCGCATCGTAACCTTTGGGTCGAGGGGCAGGACAGCGCCTTATTTATCAGTGAAAAGCTCGGTACGCGGCTATCCACTCGCGCCGTGCAGCAGCGTCTAAAGGTGGCGGCCAAACGCGCCGGTATCGCGCAAAATCTCTATCCGCATTTACTACGCCACTGCTTTGCCTCGCATATGCTCTCTGGCAGTGGTGACTTACGCGCGGTACAAGAGATGCTCGGTCATAGCGATATTAGTACCACCCAGATTTATACCCATGTTGACTTTGCTAAGCTAACGCAAGTCTATGATCGCGCCCATCCGCGTGCGACTCATGCTCAGCAAGATAATGAGTAATAGTCAAATTAAAAATGACACTGCGTTTCATATACAAGTCATCCCAGTTCCACGTGATAATGTAGCGTTTTTATTTCAATTGAATTTACACCCATTTCTTATATATAAATACTATTAAGCCAAGCGATGACATTGAAAAATAGGCATTTTCTCACGGCCTTGCTGCTGTGCTGACTTATCCAAACTTGCGAAGACTAAGGCGTAATCTTTATCCTGATCCTCAGCTTTAAGCTCGCTGCTCTCATAGCTGTCGATAATCGTGCCGTCAAAGGTGGTAATGGCACTATGTCCCCAGGTCTGCCGCGTTTTATCGTCTTTATAATGATGCTCGCCACCTTGCGCCGCGCCTATCACTAGACACTGACTATCTAGCGCCCGTGCTCGTAGCAGTAGTTCCCAATGCGCTTGTCCGGTCATATAAGTAAAGGCCGAAGGGGCACTCAACAGCTCGGCTCCGGCTTGGCGTAAGCGCTGAGCAAGCGCCGGGAAACGCAAATCAAAACAAACCATCATTCCTAGCTGATAGATCTCTCCTGCGACTTCTATAGGAGTGACTACGGTTTGAGTGCCCGGCTCAAACGTTGCCGCTTCGTTATAGCTGCCTTGCCTATCGGCGACCGTCGCGGTGAATAGATGAATCTTATCGTAGCGAGCAAGCCGGCTACCATCGGGCGCAAACAGCTGACTGACTTGACGCAAGCGCTCATTAGGAACGACGACGCCATCCGGACGAAACGGACAAGGTAGTGAGCCAGCTAACAGATGTATCTTATACTCGCTGGCATAGTCGGCAAGCGTCGCTGATAGCGACTCAAAACGTTCCGCAGTAGCAAACTGACGACCCATGCTACAACAGTTCTCAGGCAATACGACTAGCTGCGCGCCTTGAGTACTAGCTTCCTCAACTCCCGCTTTAATAGTGCTGAGATTGGCTTCGACATCTTGCTGACTATTCATTTGTAGCGCCGCGATACTTAATGGTTTATTCATAGAGTTTCTCGTTTAATAGCAATAGATATTATTTTTTAGCACTAAAAAAGGTTATAGCGCTATATATGTTATAAATTATCATAGCAAGATTACTATGAAAAATGCTATCGTCATGGCCCAATAGGGTTAATAGAGTTATAAGTCACTATTCACAGTTATGATTAAACACAATCACATCAATATTGGAGTGCAATAAACTGCTCATGAGTATGTCATTTGGCTTGGGCGCCACGCTAAACACCTCACAGAAGCTCACCCCGCAGATGCAGCAAGCTATCAAGCTCTTGCAGCTCTCTAGCCTTGAGTTAGCACAAGAGGTTCAGGCCAAGCTCGAGAGTAATCCACTACTTGAGCGTGTTGAGGATGAGGAAGATAGTTATGACAATGATGATAATAGCGATAGAGAGACAGATGAGGATCCGTTAACGCTAGAGATGTGGAACAGTAGCACTAATAAGAATGACCACGCAGCTGACTCGGATGGCTCAGATAGTTTTGAGAGCAGTCATAGCAGTGTCAGTGATGGCGATATAGCCGCTTATGACCACTACGATAGCTATGACGGTTACGGTAGTCAGGACAGTGTAGACAGCTTCGACAAACTGCAGCAAACCAATATCGATGGTAGCGCGATGGATATCGACAATGAAGCTATGGCTGACCCGACTCATGATAGCGCTTATGGCGACCAGCATGATTTTGATATGACAAGCTTTACTGCTACACCCTCAAACCAGTCTACTTCTAGTCATATTGACTTTGATGAATTGGAGCGCTATCAAGGCGCAACCAACGCTAGTATTCAAGACTACATACGTTGGCAGCTCAATTTTAAACGCTTATCAGATACCGACACTATGATTGCCGATTATCTGATCGATGCGATGGACGAGATGGGCTTTATCCGCTTAGATATCGATGAGTTACTGCAGAGCTTTGCAACGATGGCAAGCTTTTATCAGTGGCCAGAGCCAATAGAGTACGATGAAATAATGGTCATGCTTAGGGTTATTCAGTCTTGTGACCCCTTAGGGGTAGGGGCGCGTGATCTGAGTGAATGTTTGGCCATACAGCTCAGCAAGCTTGATATTGGTACAGAGCATCTGGCCGACGCGCAAGCCCTACTGTCTGCCAGCGAGCATTTAGTGAGTAATAACATTAAGGCGCTAACACAGTCGACAGGGTTAAAAGCAGCACAGATCACCCCAGCGTTAAACTTATTACGTCAGCTCAACCCTGCGCCGGGTCTCGCTTTTCAAAGTAGCCAGTCCAGCTATGATCAAACTCCTGAGAGTTATGATATTCCGGATGTCTTAGTGACGCCCATTCGTCGCCACCGATCAGCGGCTCTTGAAGTGGATAGGGCAGTGAATGACGAGCGCTGGCAAGTCAGTCTCAATCCAGAGACACTACCGAAATTACGTATTAATAAAGACTACGCCAAGCTAGTCAAGCGCGGTGATGATAGCTCAGATAATCAGTATCTACGTGAAAACCTCACCGATGCTAAACTATTTATTCGGAGTATTGAGGAGCGCAATCAAAACCTATTAAAGGTAGCGACCAGTATTGTGAGACATCAGCAAGAGTTCTTACGTCATGGCGCTTCTGCCATGCAGCCTCTTATTCTAAAGGATATTGCTGAAGAGGTAGATTTACATGAATCTACGGTCTCTCGTTTAACCACCAGTAAATCTATCTTGACGCCGCAAGGTTTGTTTTCACTGAAGTACTTTTTTTCATCGCACGTGAGTAGCCGTGAAGGCGATGTCTCGTCGACTGCTATCAGCGCTAAGATTAAACAGCTCATCGCTAACGAAGCACCGAAAAAGCCCCTTTCTGATAGTCGCCTGCAGCAGTATTTGCATGAAGAAGGTATCGATATCGCCAGGCGTACGGTGGCCAAATATCGCGAAGCTATGGGAATTGGCTCTTCTACTCAGCGTAAACAAAAATACTAGCGCGAGTTAAGAGTGACTTAGATTATATGATAATTACTACAAATAAAAATAAAATTTTTTGATTATATAGACTTTAGCAACAGATAGCAGTTAACCTTACATTTAATTACAATATAGCGTCTTGCTACTCTTAGGTATTCATGACAAATTAGAAGGGCCTCAACAGCAAAAACTGAGTGATATTTAGCAATCTAGAATCGGCAATTTAAAGCCTTTAAAAGACGGATTCAAAAGCATTCTAAGGTATTAATAAATACCGACAATTAGTTTTGACAAAAGGAGATTTGAAGAAGCGACACTTTATAGAGAATGCACTACTTACTATATCGACATTGATTTTTAAAAACAGTTTTTGACAGTTTGATGGCACCAGCTGGTAACGGTTAGCTTACCGTATTATCAGTTTACTATAAGTGGTAATAAATATAAGGACAAGTATATGAACGTATCTATTAGTGGTCACCATATCAGTGTTACCGATGCCATGAATACCGCAGTTCGCGAGAAACTGGAGAAAATTGAACGTCATTTTGATCAAATTCAGAGCATTCAGGTTATTTTGTCTTTAGACAATAGCGGCGCTAGCGATGGTGGTAAAAAGAGCCACAAAGCCGAAGCTATCATGCGAGTCTCAGGTCAAGAGATGTTTGTGCAGGCGCAAGATGATGACATGTATAAAGCCATCAATGAGATGACAGACAAGCTTGAGCGGCAAGTACGTAAATACAAAACCCGCCAACAAGACAAAAAGACCCGAGCGACTGGACGTGACAGCAGCTATAATAATAGCGAAGCCGCTGACGCTGCATCGGCGATGTAATGATAGACTTACTATCAAGATAAGTCTATTACACAGACACAAACGCTTTGACTGGTTTGGTTGTATCCATAGTTGATAATAAACATAACACCAAAACTTAGCTATGCTTATGCCAGGCCAGTCAATCAGTTGCACGTAATGGACGACATCATCGATAAGTAGAGAAGTTAACCACAAGGCTAGAAGTGAAATGACTGAGATTTTAGCGAGGTTTTAGCGCTAAATTTATAGAGTAAGTTATTGTAGAACTAAAAAGACCTCAATCGTTTAGTCGGTTGAGGTCTTTTTTAGGCTTATAAATTATCGATTTGGTTGATAGACATTGAGCTTTATTTATAGATATTAAGCGTTTTAGCCACCACCAACCGCTTGTACCACCTCGATAGCCATCCCTTCCACTACCCGTAGCTGCGCCAACTCGCTTTTAGGAATGAGGTCGCCATCGACTTCTACCGCATAGCGCCCTTTACTTAAGCCAAGCTCATTGACCACTAATTGTACCGTTTGATGCGTGGTTTGTAAGGTCTTACCGTTGACGGTGATGGTACTCATAAGATACTCCATAATCCTGTTTTATAATCATTGATCAGTGCTTTAGCCGTTTTAACCTGTTTATACTCGTTTTGACATAGACAGGCAATTTCAGCTTGCTGTCAGTATTATCGACTGAAGCGAAAGGCGGTGACCGCTAGCCATAGCCAACCTGCTATCATCAGCACTCCGCCTATAGGGGTAATAGCGCCAAACCAACGCGGCGCTCCTAGAGTCATGGCGTAGAGACTACCGGCAAAAATAATAACTCCGAGCTGTAACAGCCACGCTGTCGTCTGAGTGGCGTAATTGAGGCGCAATAATATGCCAACCAATAACAGTCCAAGTGCATGAATAAATAGATAAAGCGTAGCGGTATGCCACCAAGCGAGCTGTTGCTCATTGACTAAGCTCTTGAGTCCATGAGCACCAAAAGCGCCTAGAGCAACCGCGATAGCCATATTGATGGCAGCAATACCTATCCAATTAACCATTCTGAAACTCTTAATTTTTATAAAAATAGCGGTACGTATGATAAATAGTTAAACTACCAATCCAATCATTACTGGATATCGTCGGGCAAAATAACACTCTCAATCGTCATGGCATCGCGAATTTTGTCCATCGCGTTTTTTTCGATCTGACGCACACGCTCTGCCGATATAGAATAGACCGCTGCCAATTCATGCAAGGTAGATTTTTGCTCAGTAAGCCAGCGCTGCTCAACGATGTCACGAGAGCGATCATCCAACGTACCCATCGCTTCTATCAACGCAGATGAGTTACTGGCTTCCCAATCCGACTCTTCTATCATCTCAGCCGGATCTATACCATCCTCTAAGAACAGCTGCGGCGCGTAACGCCCATCGTCATCATCGCTCGATTGGGTCTCAAAAGAGGCGTCGTAAGAGGTCAGCCGCGACTCCATTTCCAAAACTTGTTTGCGAGTGACGTTGAGATCGTTAGCAATCGCGTCAGCTTCTTCTAAAGTCAGCTGGTTATTGGTCTTTTTTAGGCTACGCAGGTTAAAAAATAACTTACGATGCGCTTTAGTGGTGGCTACTTTGACAATGCGCCAGTTACGAATCACAAACTCATGAATCTCAGCTTTGATCCAATGCACGGCAAAAGATACTAAGCGCACACCCTTATTTGGATCAAAACGCTTGACCGCTTTCATCAGACCCAAATTGCCTTCTTGAATCAGATCTGCTTGCGGTAGCCCATAGCCTGAATAGCTACGCGCGATATGTATCACGAAGCGCAGATGCGACATTACGAGTAACCGCGCGGCCTCGACATCGCCTTCATCATAATAGCGGTGCGCAAGCTCTTGTTCTTGCGTCGGCGTGAGAATAGGGATTTGGTGCACGGTATTGATATAAGCGCCCAAATTCACCCCAGGAGCCGACAGATGAGTTGGCATGGCAGGAACTAAGTCGCGAGTGCTGGTCTTTTCTAAAGCACTAGCATCGTATGGCGGACGCTTAGCCGCCGCCTCTAACGCGGCTTTGCGCGCGGCATTTTGCTCAGTAGTCACCTTGTCATTACTGCGAGGTTTTTTGGGTGGTGAAGATTTTTTTGTCGCAGAATCAGTGGTAGGAGTAGTCATATCTTTGACCTTAATCAAGTAAATAGGCAAATAAATAAACAAGTATGCAAAATAAAATTATTATAGTAATTGTAAAGGATAGCAGCGCTTAGTTGCTATCGGTTTTGGTAATGATGAAGTGAAATATTGTATCGGCTGCTTGTGTCTTTTTGTCATCGCTAACGGCGTTATCAGTGACTGTGTTCACTAAAATAGCTAATGAAGCGACACTATTTGCTTGAAATTGTCGACAAAAAGCTGTGATGTCCGCTTGCGAGTTAGGATCAGTAGCAACGATATATAAACACTCACCTCTCGCTACCTCTCGCAAAGCTACTTTAGTCTTTAATAAAGGCATCGGACAAGCCAAACCGCGACCATCAACGAAACCTTTTATAATAAGAGCAGGGTCAGCTTTTATGCTGGCTTCATTATCTAAGTTTGTCTTAATCTCACTAATATCAGAGTTAGGTAATAAAGCTAACAAATCAGCGATGACTTGCTGCTCATCGGCAGACAAAGCCGATGATAGCTTTATGCAATAAGGGGCAGATACAGTAGCCTGAGACGCAGCGGACATAAAACAAACCTTGAACGATAAATGCTTATTATAACAAACTGCTAGGCTATGAGAGCAGTTGAATATCATCATCACTACGTTTGATAAATATAGCTTTCAATAAGCGCAAAAATAAGGCAAAGCATTGCATAATAATGTTACTTAACCGTGACGCTTGCTGAGATATTAGTAGTTAATTATGGCCAATAATTGACGTTATACCGCCAAGCTTATATAGTCGAAAATAACCAAAATAACCAAAATAAGCGCTTGAGATATCTGCTGGCGTTATTTAAATAATAGGATACTCATTTGAAGGTTATTCATCGCCCATCGACGCCTAGTTTACTCATATTGACGCTGCTATTTAGTAGTGTCAGTTATGGGGCAAGCGTGCCGCAGAGTCGCTCTGAGTCAATAGTAGCAATACCAGCGGCGCAAACCTCAGTTTTTAATACCTGGCAACAGCCGTCCGATGAGCTTGAGCTGCCTAATCTGCAAGGACAGGCGCTTAGCTTTGCCGATCAATATCAAAATAAACTCATCGGTGAGTGGTCGCTACAAAACATCAATGGCCGAGTCAAGATGGAGCATGACCCTTGGATTCAAGAGACGATGAAGGCGATGACTTGGCGACTCAATGCCCAAGCTCGTCAGCAAGCGCCATTAGCTTTAGTGATTATTAATAATCCAAGTATTAATGCGTTTGCCGCACCCGGAGGGGTCATCGGTATCAATACCGGTACCATACTCGCGGCGGATAGCATGGACGAACTGGCAAGCGTCGTCGCGCACGAAGTGGCTCATATCAGTCAGCGCCATTATGAGAGCGGTGCGGATGAGCGTAAAAAAGCGCTACTGATGCAAATCGGCGGTATGCTAGCAGCGATTGCCGCCTCAGCGGTCGATGGCGATGCGGCGGCGGCCGTGATGATGGGTTCGCAGACGGCGACTATGAATAGCAGTATGGCTTTTAGCCGTAGTAACGAGCGCGAAGCGGATCGAGTTGGCATGCAGATCATGACGCAAGCGGGCTACGATCCACGTGCTATGCCTAGCTTTTTTGCGACGATGAATCAAAAGAGTCAGCTCAATCAAATCGAAAACCGCTATTTGCCAAGCTTTGTGCGCTCGCATCCTTTGAGCAACGAGCGCTTAAGCGAGTCGCAAGCCCGCGCTCAGCGTTATGCGCCTTTATCTTTGACGCAGCAGCAGCGCCATCAAGCCTTGTTCGATTTATTGTATTGGCGCGTGCAAGTCATGGGCAAGCATACTTCAGAGACCGCGCTGACCACCGCAGCGAACAGCAGTAAGGGCGCCAAGCTAGCATTGATGTATTGGTATAGTCAGCAGCAACGTTTCGATGAGGCCGATAAGCTGATGAAGGAGCTTTCAGCGCTACCAGCATCGCAGTTACAAATACTAGAGCCGTTATTGTCCATCACCTATAGCCAAGTGCTCAGTGAACAAAACCGATGGCAGCAAGCGGTCGAAGTCTTGAGCGCGCAGCAGCGCCTGTATCCTGAGCGCCGTGATTTACGGCTATATTTAGCAGAAGCCCTCACCAGTAATAATCAACCGCTGCGGGCGCAAGCGTTACTCAAGCCATTAACACAAGAGCAAGCCAGTGACCGTTATGCTTGGCAAAGCTTGCAACTGGCTAACGAAAAACTTGCTAAAACCTCAAGCTCAGCTTCCATAAAAGCGATTGCGACTATTAATGCCTTACGTTATCGCAGTCATGATCAGCTCTGGAATGGGCGCTATGACTCTGCATTGACGTCTTTGACGCAAGCTGAGCAACTAGCAAAGCTGCTTCCAAACTCGTCTAGTAGCCGTCCTGTATTAGCCAGTATCAAAAAAGAAATCACCGAGGTAAAAACCGCCCAAGACTTTAAGCCTTAGGCGGTTATGACGTACTATTGTTAATTCGCTTTAAAACCCACACCAAGCGGTTGGTATAAATTTAGCCTTGCAGCGCTTCTTTGACTAGTCTTGAGATAACAGCGGGATCCGCGCGGCCTGCGGTTTTGGTTTTCAAAGCGCCCATAACACTACCCATATCGCGCATGGAGGTGGCGCCTTGTTCGCTAATCTCTTTATTGACTAACGCGGCAAGCTCGTCGTCATCCATCTGTTTCGGCATAAACTCATTGATAATATCGATCTCGAACTGCTCTTTAGCTGCCAGATCCTCGCGGCCATTTTCGGTGAAGATAGCCAAAGACTCTTGACGCTGTTTGAGCTGCTTTTGTAGAATCTCTAACACCCCAGCATCATCTAGCTCGATTTTGCGATCGATCTCGATCTGCTTGACGACGGCTTGGACATTACGCATCACTTTAACGCGCTCAAGCTCGCGGGCTTTCATAGAGGTGACGATAGTATCTGCTAGTTGTTGTTTTAGTGCACTCATGATGATGGCTAATCCTTGTTCATGTTTTTATAAAAGTGATGACTAGTAGCTATAAATATATTGATATTAATAATAAAAATTGTAGCATAAAAAACGCCACTGATATCAATCGATAACAGTGGCGCTAGTCGCTGTACTATTATTAGTACTATCAACATTAGTACTAATAGTCAGTTATTCACTGACTTATCCTTAGTACATACGCGTGGTACGGATCGTATCACGTTGCAGTTTTTTCTTATAACGCTTTACGGCAGCAGCTTTTTTGCGCTTGCGCTCTTGCGTTGGCTTTTCATAAAACTCACGCTTACGTACGTCTGACAATACGCCAGCTTTTTCACAAGCACGCTTAAAACGACGGATAGCGATATCAACGGGTTCGTTTTCTTTAACCTTAACTGCAGGCATGAAGACTCCTTATAGGGATGAGATACAAAGGCATTAGTTTGGCTGTGTATTAGTATTTAGCGGTAATATCTCAAGATTATCGCATCAGCTCAAACTAGGATAAGCTTGCACAGAAGTACAAGGGCGGTAATTTTACCTAAAATCATCAATAAAGTCAATGCTTTTGGAGTGTTTATCATCACTCAGCGATAGACCATAAAAAGGCAAATCCTTCGTTATTAGATCGCTTAGAGCTATACTGTTTATAAGGCTTACAAGGCTCATATATCAAAACATTCTGTTTTATTTATCCACATTATCCATCGATACTGGGTGAGTCACAAAAATGCCGATAAAACACCTTATGACGATAACGGCTTTAACCGAATTTATGCTATGATAATTGCAATAATTCAGTAAGTTTTATAGGTTTTTATATCAATTTTGGTGAGGATGTTGGAATGAGAAAAACGGCACTAAACACAGCATTGTGGACGACTCTAGTGGTCAGCCTAGGCGTTAGTCTTGGCGCTTGTAGCGGTGGTCATGAAGAAGTAAAAGCGCCAGAGCGAGTCGAAGAGGCTGCTGAGATTGCTCGTGCCAATGCTCCTGAAGCAGAAGATATGGAGTTTGCAGAAACAGAGCCTATGGTCGTTGCGACTGCAGACACTGCGGATACTGCCGTAGCTGAAGATGCAGATATGACAGCGTCAGCCGCTACAGAAGAGGGCGGTGGTGATTCTGAGGATCTAGCGGTGAACGTTGGTGCTGAGCTTTATAATAGTCAATGTATGGCTTGTCATGCTACCGGCTTATTAAATGCACCAAAATATGGCGACGCTGCAGCTTGGGCCCCGCGTATCGAAAAAGGTGTAGCCACGTTAACGGATCATTCAGCTAATGGTTTCAATCAGATGCCAGCGCAGGCTTATAATGGTGTGACCGAAGATCAGATCAAAGCTGCTGTAGAATACATGATTGCTGCCGCTAGCTAATGCAAGTGACTCACCAATGCGTCAATACTAATACTACCTTAAAATTATTTATAAATGACTCACAGGGATAGACATGAATATTCAGCCAGCGATGACACTAGCGTTAAGTCTTAGTATGTTATTAGGTATCAGTGCCTGTAGCGATAATACTGCTGCCGAGGATGACACGGTTAGTGAGCCTGACGTTGCAGTAGTCGACGTTGCTGAGCCTGAAATCGAAGAAGCTGAGGTGGCAGAGCCTGAGATAGTAGAGCCAGTAGATGAGGTCGCTGTGATAGAGGCGGATACTGATACGGCTGCTGAGCCTGAGATATTGGCCGCTAATGCTGGCGAGACACTATATAATAATCAGTGCAAAGTCTGTCATGATAACGGGTTATTGAATGCACCAAAATATGGCGATAAAGCGGCGTGGAGCGGCCCACTTGCCAAAGATAAGCAAACTTTGTATAGCCATTCTGCACAGGGCTTTAATAAAATGCCAGCGCAAGCGGTAAATGGCGTCAGCGAGGCACAAGTCAAAGCGGCTGTTGATTATATGTTAGAAGCGGTTAGCTGATAGTCAATACTAGCTATTGAAATTTATTAAAATGACCGTCATTGTGGGCAGGCAATGGCGGTTTTTTTGTCCTTAAAAACTATATTTATTATAAATAGTACACTGACTACTAAAAAGATAAAGGCGATGGCATGAAAGTATTAGGGTTAGAGACTTCTTGTGACGAGACCGGTCTGGCTATTTTTGATAGCGAGCAGATCAATAGCGCTAATAAAGGCCTAATAGGGCAAGTGCTGTACTCGCAGATAGAGCTGCATGCGGTCTATGGCGGCGTGGTGCCTGAGCTGGCCAGTCGCGATCATATCCGTAAGTTGGTACCGCTGCTCGATGAGCTGCTGGTGCAGTGTAATATTAGTAAAGATGATATTGATGCTATTGCATATACCAAGGGCCCAGGTCTCATCGGCGCGCTGATGACTGGTGCGCTGTTTGGTCGCAGTTTAGCGTTTGGTTTAGGTATCCCGGCTATCGGGGTGCATCATATGGAAGGACACTTGCTCGCGCCTTTGATGGGCGCTAATCCGCCGCCGTTTCCTTTTGTGTCTTTACTTGTGTCGGGTGGTCATACGCAGCTGATTGCTGCTAAAGGTATCGGCGAATATGAAATACTAGGCGAGTCTATCGATGATGCGGCAGGGGAGTGCTTCGATAAGGCCGCCAAAATGCTAGGTCTGCCATACCCCGGCGGACCCAATATTGCCACGCTTGCTGAAACGGGTGATCCGAACGCTTATGAGCTGCCACGTCCGATGCTGCATCGCGGCCTTGATTTCTCCTTTAGTGGCATGAAAACGGCAGTGCATAATCTGATTAAGGATACGCCAAAGTCTGGAGGCTCAGGCAATAGCGCTGATAGCGATCCGCAAGTACGAGCCGATATTGCGGCAAGCTTCCAACACGCGATGGTCGATACGCTGGTGAAAAAGTGCGTAAAAGCGCTTAAGCAAGCAGACATGAGCCGCTTAGTGATTGCCGGCGGCGTCAGTGCAAATACTCACTTGCGCGAGACTCTAGAGACAGAGCTAGCCAAAATCAATGCTACGGTACATTATGCGCCGCCAGCTTTGTGTACAGATAATGGCGCGATGATTGCCTATGCGGGCTACGAGCGCTTAAACGCTGGGCAAAGCGATGACTTGTCAGTGAGCTGTGTACCGCGCTGGCCGTTGACAGAATTACCAGCACTATTGCCTGCGGTATAACGTTTAGAAGTCATATAAATTAAGGATAATCTATGCAGTGGCTTGCCATTGGTTTGGGAGCAGCACTTGGTGCGTGTTTACGTGGCTATTTAGCACGCTTTAATCCACTGCATCATTGGATACCGCTGGGCACGCTTGGCGCGAATGTTTTGGGCGGTCTGCTAATTGGACTGGCGCTAGTATGGTTTGAGCGCATGGGGAGTAACTTATCGCCTAATATTAGGCTGTTTGTGATTACGGGGTTTTTGGGCGGCCTCACGACTTTTAGTACCTTTAGCGCTGAGGTGTTTACTTTTATTAGCGGGGGTAAAGTACTAGCCGGTTTGGGTTTAATTGGCTTGCATGTGGGGCTGACTTTATTGGCAACTGCTATTGGGTTTTATTTTTTTAAAGTGGTTTTGTGATTTTTGCTAGATATTGCTTGCTTATAGGTCTGATTTAAGTCGTTTCTTACTATAAGTCTGTTTTGAGTGGTCTATTAATTGATTGAGTTGTCTATTTGAATGGTTCCGCTAGGGTATACGCTATAAAAAATTTCTAGTTTAAGTTATTTAAACTCACCAAAATTGGATTTGATAAAATATCTAATGACGAAAAACATTAAGATATTTCCCATAAATAACATGAGCATTATGTAGGCATCACCAACATTTACGAGAAGTTGATTCTTACCTTTGTGTATCTGATAAATAATTTCATCATCAGCGCTAATACTTATGAGTTGCTTATAAGGGTTGTGGTACCAATATAATTTGGGGATTTTATACCAATGAACAGTAACTTCCTTACCTTGAATGAGAGTTATCTTTTCAGAAGGTATGCGACAACCGCCATTTCCATTAGGCATTCGCGCACCTAAATAACAATTGATAATCGTGTCGCTTCCATTGCTATTTAGTTTTAGCCAATACTCATTATTATAGGTTTCTCTTAGTGTTAAAACGCCTTCGCTGCTATAGATACTTGATTCATTAATCGGATATTTGTCAGACTTTCTATCTACATTTATCACAATAAGTATGTAGATAGTACCTACTACAACCATAAAGGTTAAAAAAACAATGTATAGCTTTCCAAGGGTAGATAAATCACGAAAACTTAAGCTCATTTACTGATTTTTCCAAGTAGCAGCTTGTTAAATGTATTGTTAATTTTCCATATTCCAGTGTGAGTAGCTAGGATAGACGTATTGAGTACAAGCCCTGTATAGCACACTGACCAAAGATAGAATATGTATGCTAAGTACACTGCAATTATTTATACAACTCGAATCATTGCCACCACTAGCTAACAGCTAAAGGCTCAATTCCTCACTAGGGAACTGAACCTTTACCCATAACGGACGTTATCACAAATAAGTCTATAACGGCTTCACAATCCCATCGAGCAAACCAGCAAACCCCTGCATATAAGCCATATCTTGACTAGAAGTACGAGTGGCCGCATAGAGCTGACAATACACGCCATCGTCCAACGGACGGGATACCACCCAGCCTTTTTTCTCATACTCGCTCACGACCCAATCGGGCAGGGCTGCCACGCCGCGCTCGCTCGCGACTAGCTGTATCAACATTGCGGTAAGCTCAGTGGTACGAATATCGGCAAAGCTCATACCAGCAGGTGTCATAAAGCCCGCAATAATATCAAGGCGCTTGGCTTCTACTGGATAAGCGATCAAAGTCTCATCGACCAAATCTGTAGGCGTCACACAGTCTCGCCCAGCCAAATCATGTGTCGGCGAGAGCACCAAGCGACTCTCATACTCAAATAAAGGCTGGTAACTAATACCGTCAAGCGGCAAGTTGCTGGTAGTAATTAATAAATCAATATCCTCTTCCATCAATAAATGATGCGGCTCCGGCTCAAAGCCAGTAGCAAAGTCTAATTCAACATCGGACCACTCGCGGCGATAGTGATTGAGTATCGGCATCAGCCAATCAAAGCAGCTATGACATTCAGAGGCCAGACGCAAGCGACCGGCTTGACCATGGGCTAAGCGCTTTAAGTCGTTTTTGGTACGCGTCACTTGCGGTAGGATGCTATCGGCTAAGGCCAGTACCGCTTTACCCGCAGGGGTAAAAGCCAGCGGCCGTGTGCGTCGATTGACTAAGCTGACATCATAGTAATTCTCAAGCTCTTTGAGTTGATGCGAGACCGCAGAAGCGGTGACATGCAATTCATCAGCGGCAGCGGCTAGCGAGCCATGCGCCCGTAGCGCGGTTAGGGTATTGAGATGACGAAGCTCGAGCATAAATAACTCAATAATGAGAGTGAATTGGATTCATTATAAGCGATAAGGTACTGAAATTCACTCATAAATATCAATAGGGCTAACGACGACGTAATAATAGCTGTGAAATAATTACTAATACTAATGAAGCGGCTAACAACAGCGCACCTACGGCATTAACCTCAGGTTTCAGCCCGACGCGTACCATAGAATAAATCCGTAGCGGTAAGATCTCATAGCTTGGGCCGGTCACAAAAGTCGAGACTACCACATCATCGAGCGATAAGGTAAAGGCCAACAACCATCCGGCCATGACTGCAGGCATAATCACTGGAATCAGTACCGTACGCACCATCGTCGATTCTGAAGCGCCTAAGTCACGCGCCGCTTCCATCAGCCGCTCATCTAAGCTGCTTAAACGCGCAAAAACGGTAATAACCACAAAAGGTAAGCAAAAAGTGATATGCGCTATCAGTAAAGACACAAAACCCAACTGCAAACCTATCAATAAAAATAATGCCAGTAGTGAGATAGCTAATACAATCTCAGGCGACATCATCAGTACAAATAATAGACCGTTTAATACCCCTTTACCGCGAAAATCATAGCGATGTAGCGCCATAGCGGTTAAAGTACCGATCAAGGTAGAGACGGTCGCTGCGATTAATCCTAAGACAATAGAATGCCAAAAAGCATCGAGCATCGCTTGGTTATTAAATAGCGATTCGTACCACTTTAGGCTAAAACCGCCCCAATTATAGCCCGTCTTTGACTCATTAAAGGACATCACGACCAAGACGATAATCGGTAGATAAAGCAGAATATAAATGAGGCTTAGATAGCCTTTAGCAAACAGACTTCCTAGTTTTAGTGCCTTTTTTGGCTTATTCGCTTTTGTAGAAGATTGGCTTTTATTCAGTGAGTTAGCAGAATTAGCAGACATTAGGCCACCTCATTGAAATCAGTTTTGCCAATGCGTTTACTACTGGCGCGATAAGCCAATAATAATACCGCCATCGCCAGCGTCAGCAGTACACTAGCCGCCGCGCCAAAGGGCCAGTCCCGTGCATCCAAAAATTGGTTTTTGATGATATTACCAACCAGTAAGTTGCGCGAACCGCCCAAAATATCAGCGACATAGAACATGCCCATAGCCGGTAGCAGGACGAGTAAGACGCCGGAGATGATACCCGGCGTCGTCAAAGGCAACACGATGTGCCAAAAGGTCTGCCGTTTTGAGGCGCCCAAATCTTGCGAGGCCAAGAGCATGTCATTACGCAGGTCAGTAAACACCGCGTACAACGGCAGTACCATAAAGGGGAAGAGGAGGTAGGTGAGACCAACGATGACCGCGCCTTGGGTATAGAGCATATTGATAGGCGTCTCAATTATACCGATAGCGAGCAGCGCTTTATTGATTAGGCCATTAGTCGCTAGCAGCAGCTTTAGCGCGTAGACCCGCACTAAGGAGTTGGTCCAAAACGGTAATATCAGTAGTAACATCAATAGTGGCTGCCAGCGTAGCCGAGCTCGTGAGACCAGCCAAGCAAAAGGGTAGCCGAGTAGCAAGCACAGCACGGTAGTAATACCCGCCATCCATAAGGAGTGGACAAACACCTCAAAATACAGCGGATCTATCATACGCCAATAGCTGTCAATAGAAACGGGTAAGCTGATAAAGTCGCTAGTATCCCGTGTCAAAAAGCTAACCGCAATGACTAGAATATTAGGCAAGAGCGCAAAGATAAGCAGCCAGCCCCATATCAGCCATAGAGTAACCGTGCGAAAAGCACCTTTATTCGTTAAGCTGCTACGCGCCATTAGTCCACACCCTTCTGCGTAGCGTTAAGGTCGTTCATAGTATCGACTGTCACTGCTTCAGCAGCCGCATGATTGAAGGAGACATCATCTGTCTTGTTATCAGTGGCCGAGGTATCATTTGGTAATACCCATTCCCAACCGTCAACCCAAGACACTTTTACTGCTTCATTAAGGTTGTAATCGAAGCTAGGGTCATCCTCATCGAAGAACTCTGAGGCTTTGATGATATGGCCATTTTGTAGCTCAATAATAGAGTCAAGCGTACTGCCTTTATAATTACTCTCAATCACTCGTCCGAGTAAGCCAGCATGATGAGTATCTTTGGGATCATAAATTCGCAAATCCTCAGGACGTAGCAGTAGATTGACCTTATCGCCGACTTGTACGGCGTTGGCAAAATCAGGACGACGCAAATTGCGCAAATGAGTGGGGCCGTCTTGCGCTTGTGACTCACAGACCTCAACCTCGATACGGCCATTGGTCACTTGACCATTGCGATCAGCTTGCTCAGGATAGACCCCGTGCACTTCTGCTTGAAAGAGATTGGCTTCACCGATGAACTTAGCGGTAAATAAATTAGCTGGGGTTTCATAGATCTCAATAGGGGTGCCAATTTGTTGAAATCTACCGTCTTTCATCACCGCGATACGATCCGACATCGATAGCGCTTCCTCTTGATCATGAGTGACAAAGACAAAAGTAATACCCAGCTCACGCTGTAAGCGCTTGAGCTCTGATTGCATCTGCAAACGCAGCTTATGATCGAGGGCGGAGAGTGGCTCATCGAGCAGGAGTAATTTAGGACGGTTAATGACGGCGCGGGCAATCGCGACGCGCTGCTGCTGACCACCTGATAAGTCTTGTGGGCGGCGATTGGCTAGATGCTCCATTTGTACCATAGCCAACATCTCACGCACCCGTGTTTGTATCTCCGCCTTGGGCACTTTTTTTATCTTTAGACCATAAGCGACGTTTTGTGCGACCGTCATGTGCGGGAACAGAGCGTACTGCTGAAACACCGTATTGACCGGGCGCTTATCGGCGGGCAAGCCTGCCATCTGCATACCATCTAGCTGAATTTTGCCAATGCTTGGCTGCTCAAAACCTGCAATCAGACGTAGCAGGGTGGTTTTACCGCAACCAGAAGGCCCAAGTAGCGTCAGAAACTCACCGTGCTTGATGTCGAGGGTGATATCTTTGAGTACTTCGGTCTGATCGTAAGACTTTTTGATCCCTGTCAGTTGTAGTAGCGTCTTGCCTGTAGGGTCTGTGCTATCAGTTTGCGCGCTATCGGCTTTAGCAGAATCGGTAAAAGTAGAAGCGGCGGTCGCGGGCGAGTCAGTCATGAACGAAAGTCCTGATTATCCAAATCAATCTCATATTTAGCGAGAGTCAAGTATGGGATATTATAACAAACCCGCAGAGCAAATAAGTGCAAGTTCGTTAGGGTCTGTTGAACATTCGCAAATGAGCAAACCGCTGTTAACCATAAAAAGCAAATTTTATTATTAATCGCTTTTTTATTGCTATACAATTATTACGGTTGCTGGTTTGAAGAAGATGCTTGGCCAGCTAATACTTTATGATTGCAATGAGCGGGTTTTAAAGCCAACGCCCTAAACCTAGCTATTGAATCTAATTATCTACACGAAGGTTATTTAAGGATATCTTATGACAGACGAGAACCGCCCAGCAACAGGCGCTGAAGCATTAGAGATGTTGAAGCAAGGTAATATTCGCTATGTAGAAAACCTAACCACCGATCCTTGTACGCAAAAGCGACCGGAACTGGTTAGTATACAGAACCCTTTAGCTATTATTTTGGGCTGCTCAGATGCGCGCGTACCGGTAGAGATTGTCTTTGATCAAGGTTTAGGCGAGCTCTTTGTCATTCGGGTTGCAGGTAATGTGGTGGCACCATCACAGATAGGTTCAGTTGAGTTTGCGGCTGATAAGTTCGACACTAAGCTGGTCGTGGTGTTGGGACATTCGAATTGCGGCGCCGTTACCGCTTGCGTTGATGCTTTAATCAATCCTGAACAAAACTACTCTCCAAACCTACAGTCTATCGTCGACCGTATTCGCCCTAGCGTTTATAATCTGCATGAGCTTGCCACCGCTGATGGCCAAGATGTCGATGCTGATGAGTTAATCGAGCGCTCAATACGTGCCAATGTACGCACTTCGGTGAGTCAGCTCAAGTACGGCTCACGTATTTTAGAGGATTTAGTAGGTAGCGGTCAGCTACTAATCGTCGGTGCAGAATATGATTTACAGACTGGCAAGGTAAGTTTTTTAGAGGAATAATGGTTGATTATTAAAGTCTGTTGAACGGCCTAAGGACTGTTGAACCGTTGACCATGGAATCGACAGATCCTAATATAAATACAATTATCATTATATTTTTTAACGTGATAGGGTAACTAACACCATCAATAATAGAGGCTATTATGTCAAACAATATGTCAAGTCATCAGCAACCCGACAACAGTGTAAAGTCAGCGGGCGTCCAGCCTATTGCTATGCAAACTGACGGCTTTACCTTCAACCACACTATGCTCAGGGTGAAGGATCCGGTCAAAGCTTTGCACTTTTATACCGGCATATTGGGGATGACTTTATTGGCGGTAAAAAAGTTCCCTGGAATGGAGTTCGATTTATATTTTTTGGCTAAACTGACTGATGAAGAGCGTGACACTCTCCCTGCGGGTGACGATTTAGCCATCTATACCTTCCGTCAGCGCGGTATTTTAGAGCTGACCCATAATTATGGTACAGAAGATAAAGCCGATTTTAGCTATCACGATGGCAACGAAGAGCCACAAGGCTTTGGTCATATTTGTTTCACCGTTCCGGATTTGTCAGCAGCGGTCGCTTGGTTTGATCAAAACAATGTCACCTTCAAAAAACGCCCCGAAGAAGGCGGTATGAAAAACATTGCTTTTATCAAAGATGTCGATGGCTATTGGATTGAGATCGTCCAAGCGGACTTGATGGGCTAGCGTAGCGTTTATGGTGTACTGACCATCGCCAATACTAACTAAAGGATAACTTGTTTTATGTCGAGCCCTGTTGCTACTGCTGAAAACACTGCTCAGACCGCAACCGATGTTGTACCTACTGATGCTATGACTTATCACACTATCGTTGATACCGCCAATGAGCTGGTAATGAGCTTTGTCGAGCGCATTCCTTATTTTGTCGCCGCGATAATCGTGATAGTTATCTTTTGGTTATTATCGCTGTTGTTCAAAAAAGTGGTGCGCAAGATATTAGGAAGCCGTAGTCGGCATCAAAACTTAGTCAAAGTGTTTCAGCGTATAGGCGGCGCGCTGATATTTTTTATTGGTTTTATGATTGCGATGGTGGTGGCTATCCCAGGCTTTACCCCCGCCAAACTGATAGGAGCGCTCGGTATTGGTTCCGTGGCGATTGGTTTTGCTTTCAAGGATATTTTTCAAAACTTATTATCTGGTATTTTGTTGCTTATCTCAGAGCCGTTTCGTATTGGCGATCAGATTGTCTCAGGTGATTATGAAGGAACGGTCGAGGATATCAAGATCCGTGCGACTACTATTAAGACCTATGACGGCCGTCAGGTGGTCATCCCCAACTCTGATTTGTATACCTCAGCGTTGACCGTCAATACCGCTTACAAGCAGCGCCGCTTACAGGTAGAGGTAGGTATCGGTTATGAGGATGATATTGAAGAAGCCAAGGCGGAGATTATCCAAGCCCTAAAAAGAGCGGATACGGTATCAGTTAAAGCAGATCCAAGTATCATTGCCACAGGGTTTGGCGGCTCTTCTATGGATCTAACGGTACGCTGGTTTATTGAAGATGGCACGCAAGCGAATAAAGTGGCCTCTATCCATCAAGTGATCGTTGAGATCAAAAAAGCGCTTGATGCCGCGGATATCAATATTCCTTTCCCTATACGTACGATAGATTTGAGCGACCCATCGGTAAAGACTATCGTTAATGACTTAAATGATGCAAACAACTTAAATGATTTAAATAAATTAGAGCAGACGCAAACAAGTGACGCCAATAAAACAGCAATAGAATAACAGGGTAACCGTAAGATCGCCGAGACGGTTGCTATAGTCGTCTAACAAAAGCCTCTTTTTATGACTAACAGAACTATCGCTCTTGGTATCATGAAACTTAGCCTCGCTGAGAGGACAGACGATGCCAATGCAAATGATTTGGCTGGCTTAAATACATCAGACACAGTAGACACCTTGACCGAGGCGGCGATGGTTAAGTTTAATCAAGTCATACAGGACAGGTTAAATATAGAAGTCGCGTCTTTTTCTTTTACAGGGCCAGGCCTCACTCCAGATGAAAACGGCTACCACGCGCTTGATTTTGTACAGATTGGTATTAATGAGAAGACCGAGCGCAAGTTAGCGTTTTTGCTGGTGATCACCGATGTAGAGATTGCTGCTGCATCGATGTCATACCTGCTAGCGCTACCCTCCCAGCTCACCAATGTGGCGGTAATCTCTACGCGGCGGTTGGTCGATAGTAGCGAAGATATGCGCTCACAAACGGCACTACGCACCGAACGGCTGACGACCTTGATGTTGCACTGTTTCGGACGCCTGCTCAATCTAGACTACGCCACGGATGCAAGCAATTATTTAGCTCGCGTACAAGCAGCAGATGAACTAGATGCCATGCAGCACTTTACAGAGGCTCAGCATCAGCAAATGGTCAAAAATCTGCCGCGCGAGGCTAATGACCGCTATTCCCAAAGTAGCAAAAAGGGCAGCAAACTTGCCTTTATCGTCCATCATATCTTAAGTAATCTGCCGCGTATCCTACGCGGTGCTATCCGCGCCAACCCGTTACTCATCACTACCAAGCTACCTACTATGATCGCGGCGGCGCTGTCGGTGATTATTGTGCTTATCTTTGGCGGAGAGACGTGGGACTTCGCCGCTTCGGTGTCTTATGCGCAGTTGGCTGTTTTTGTGTTGACCAGTTTTTTGGCCGCCAGCTTTGTTCTTTATCGAGCTTTTTCTTTTCGGCTGATCTCCACGCGGCGAGGGCAGACCTCTGAGAGTTCGGTGGTGACAGCTGCCGCCACTTATTTGGCGTTGATGCTAACGCTGATTTGTCTGTTTTTTATGTTTGGTGTGCTGATGTACGGCGTGGTGGTCTTTGTCTTCCCGGACCCTTTGATGAGTACTTGGACATCGGATAAGGATGGCGCGACCTTGGGCGCTCACATGCGGCTGGTGGTTTTTTTAGCTTCGGTAGGTGTGCTGTCGGGTTCACTTGGCGGCTCGGCGGATTCGCGCTCAGTGGTACGCAATGTACTATTCGCTGCTGACGAGACTTAATGAGTTTAATGAATGGCTTAATTCAGCAGCAAAAAACCGCTATAGCATTGATATAGCGGTTGTATTTTTAAACCTATTAAGATTAATTTATCGTTATAGTATTAATCCGTTTTTACTTTAAAATCAGTATGACAAGATTTACAGCTAGCGCCCACTTCTTTAAAGGCGGGTGCAAAGTCATCGACGCTAGTTGCAGTCTGAGCGACATTATTTAATTCAGCAGTCACTTGTTGAAAGTTCTCTGACTCAGCGACAAAGCTTGAATTATCGCTCCAAACTGCTTCGGTAGCATTACCAATCGCTTCTTGGTTTTCGAAATGAATCCAAGGGTTTTGTGACGCTTCTGCCAAAAATGACGTTTGGTCTTTTAAAAGCTCCGCATCGAAGGTGTCCGGTGCTTCTACCATATCGCCCATGATACCCATCGCATCACCATAATCTTTCATAATATCTTGACGAGCTTTTACGTCGGGATCTACAGGGTCGCTACAAGCGGTTATGCTCAAGGCGACAGACATCAAAGCGATGCCAAAGATAGATTTTAGCGGGGTCTTGTGGTGAAGGGATAGCATATGCAAACTTCCTTATTTAATGGCTATTGAATTAGGCACATTATCTAATGCTTTGCCTAAAAAGTGGCTGTCGTTAAAAGGGTGCTCTTAGTTAAAAAGTGTTACAAGTTAAAAAGTATGATAAAAGTACAATGAACTTTCTTTATACTTATTGCTTTAAATATAAAGGGTGTAGTGATAAGTTGTGTAGAGTATTTGTGTAATCAGCCCGCTATAAAGCTTCTACAACGATAAAGGCCAGCTCTAAAAGCTGACCTAAAAGTAAGTTTTCACTAATAGCTAACTATAATGAGCCAACTACTACATTAACTCTCAATAACACCGTACCACAAGCGATGAATAAAACACTTGTTTGTAAAAGTAGCGTTCATTGTATCGGTAAAAGCTACAAAGTCAACCAATCACGCGGCTTTAAATAGTAATCCGTCAGCTCAAATTCGGCTGTGCCGGGGCTTGGCTCAAAACGGTAATGCCAACTGGCAAGCGGCGGCATACTGACTAAGATAGACTCAATACGGCCGTTACTTTGAAGACCAAATAGCGTACCACGATCGTAGACTAAGTTGTATTCGACATAGCGACCACGGCGATAAAGCTGAAACTGGCGCTGCTCATCGGTAAAAGGAATGTCTTGACGCTGCTCAAAAATAGGCAAAATACCATCGAGATAGCCATTACCGACCGCTTTCATAAAGTCAAAGCAGGTCTCAAAATCCCAACCGCGACTCTCAAAGTTGACATCGTCATAGAACAGGCCGCCGATACCGCGCTGCTCATCACGATGACGCAGATGGAAGTACTCATCACACCACTGTTTGAAATCAGGGTAGACCGTATCGCCAAAGGGCGCGCACAGATCATGACAGACCTGATGCCAGTGCACACAATCTGCCAGTACCGGATAAAATGGCGTCAGATCGAAGCCGCCACCAAACCACCAAATCGGGTCTTCGCCTTCAGCCTCGGCGACAAACAGACGCACATTAGCATGGCTAGTAGGAACGTTAGGGTTTTTGGGATGGACTACTAAAGAGACGCCCATCGCTTGCGCCCTGCGACCGGCAATATTGGGGTGGCGCGCTGTCGCTGAAGCTGGCAAGTTATGCACATGGATATGGCTGAACATCACGCCCGCTTTTTCGATAACCTCACCATCTGCCAAAATGCAGGAGCGACCGCCGCCACCTTCTGGACGCTCCCAATCATCAGGAACAAAAGTGGCATTGCCGCCGCCCTTGCGCTCTTGCGCTTCTAACGCTTGACAGATGCTCGCTTGGAGCTCAACTAAAAAGGCGCGTACACGCGCAATGTCATCGTGAGTAGGGGTGTCAGGCTCAGTATGAGGGTGGCTATTGGGGTTAGTACTATCAGAATAACTCATAAAAATATCTATAATATCTGGTGTGTTTAAGTATGCCGTTTAAGGTCTTTTTACGCTAACGCAGACCTTATTTATTGAGATGGATTGCGGTATTGAACTCTTTGTCGAATAGATGCCCCATACGATCGCGCTTGGTAGCCAAATAGTCAGCATTGGCGTCATTGATACCAACGACTAGTGGAATGCGCTTAGCGACTTTGATACCATTTTCGTTCAGATAAGCGACTTTATCAGGATTATTAGTGATGAGATGAACCTCATCCACACCGACGTGCGCCAGCATCGGCTGACACATATCATAAATGCGAGCATCTGCTGGCAAGCCTAACATTAAGTTGGCGTCTAAGGTGTCATGGCCCTGATCTTGCAGGGCGTAAGCACGAATCTTATTGGTCAAACCGATACCACGTCCTTCTTGGCGTAGATATAAGATAGCGCCGCAGCCATTTTCTTGAATGGCTTGCATCGCGGTATTGAGCTGCGGACCGCAGTCGCATTTCAAAGAGCCAAAAGCATCACCGGTTAAGCACTCAGAATGAATACGAACCAGTGGTACTGGCCGATTGGCTGCATTATTTTGCTTATCTTCATTGTGCTTATCTATAGGCAAGCCTATGGTCAGCATCACATGCTCTTGACCGTCTTCATTCTCAAAGACGTGAATATCAAAATCGCCATGATGAGTAGGTAGGGCTGCGCTAGTAATAAATTGGTATGACATTTAGGTCCTGCAAAGGCCAATCATCGGGTAATCAAAAACCGTTAAGTCTAAAAGCGGTTTTATTATCAATGAGGGTTTATAATTAAGGTTTGTTTATCTGTTTACGATGTTGTACACAAATTATAAGTAGGGATATGACAGCAATCATAAGATAAACACCTACTATAAAAAATACGTAAAGTCTAAAAATAGCTGCGTCTATAGGACTATATAGTTGCTTTTATCCAAAATACTAGGGTAGATGCCGATTGAGCAGAAAAACACACAAAGTTCACAGACGATGCACGATGATTAAAGCGTCAGATTAAAAAAAATGCTATTATGCCATACTATTTTAACAGATACAGTGACAAGTCTTTGTCCTCACTCTACTGCCTCGTCAACATTGCTTGCTATAAATCCAGAGTAATGCGGTATGCTATCAGCGCGTGGTGGGACAGCAATGAGTCTATTAAGTCGATATCGAGGGCCGCTGACATAGCGTCGCCATCGCTTGATTGTATTTTATACAGCTCATAGAGTCACTTGTAACATCTATATATAACAGTATGGTAAGGCGATGCCTTGTCAGCAGATTGGTAGGTATAGTACGGTTTATGCAGCAATCCTCTCATTCCTCACAGTCTTATTTATCAGCTGATTCGTCTACGTTACCAGCTTCCCATTCTGCTAGGCCTCTGTCAGCATTGCAACAGACTTATGTGCAGATTCCGCATGTGCGTCCGAACACGCCGCTGCTCGATGCTATTGACTCGCCTATAGATATTAAATCATTAAATGCAGAGCAGCTGTTAACTTTAGCAGATGAGCTACGGCTGTTTTTATTGTATTCAGCAGGACAAAGCGGCGGTCATTTCGGTGCCAATCTAGGCGTTATTGAGCTCACTATCGTGCTGCACTATTTATTAGATACGCCAAGCGATCAAATCGTATGGGACGTTGGGCATCAAGCTTATGCTCATAAAGTCCTAACCGGCCGCCGTGAGCAATTGCATAGTATTCGTGCGAAAGATGGGCTAACCGCATTTCCTGAGCGCGTAGAGTCTGTTTATGACACCTTTGGTGTGGGGCATTCTTCAACGTCTATCTCAGCCGGTCTAGGTATGAGCTTGGCGCTGCGTCATCAAGGCCTTGAGCAGACCGTCGCTTGTGTGATTGGTGATGGGGCAATGACCGGCGGTATGGCTTTTGAAGCGATGAATGATGCCGTACAACAAGATGCTGACTTACTGGTAATTTTGAATGATAATGATATGTCGATATCTTGCTCTATCGGCGGATTCTCGCGTCATTTAGCGATGCTATGGGAGTCCGGCTATCAAGTCGATATCTCAGATACTGGCGAACCTATTTTATGCCATCGCCCTCATATGCAAGGCTTTGATCGCCGTAAACGTCACAAAGAACATCGTGATGTACCAGTAATAGAAGATAATTTATTCAAAGCGATAGGCTTTACTTATTTTGGCCCTTTTGATGGTCATAATATCCCTGAGCTGGTGCGAGTATTATCGCTGGCTAAGCAAGTATCAGGCCCTGTACTGGTACATATTTACACCACCAAAGGCAAAGGCTTTGCGCCAGCAGAAGCGGATCCTGTTGGCTATCATGCCATTAGCAAATTGCCTGTTGAGACAAGTCCTAAGTTGGATGCCACTCAAAATAACGATATTCATAGCGAAGAAAAAAGCGCCGAGCAAGCGCCTATTGCTACTTCTGCCTTAAAATATTCGCAAGTTTTTGGACGATTTTTGTGCGATAAAGCCGCTATCGACGAGCGTTTGCTTGCTATTACGCCTGCGATGGAAGAAGGTTCAGGCATGACTGACTTTGCTCGTCAGTTTCCAGAGCGCTTCTTTGATGTGGCTATTGCCGAGCAGCATGCGGTGACTTTGGCAGCTGGCATGGCAACGCAAGGCGTCAAGCCGATCGTCGCTATCTATTCGACTTTTTTGCAGCGCGGGTATGATCAGCTTATCCATGATGTGGCACTACAAGATCTTGATGTCACTTTTGCTATCGATAGAGCCGGACTGGTCGGTGAGGATGGCGCTACCCACGCTGGAGTATTTGATTTTGCTTTTTTGCGCTGCGTGCCCAATATAATAATCGCCGCGCCAAAAGACGAAAACGAGTGTTATCAGCTGTTGAATACTTGTTATGAGTATAAAGGCGCAGCCGCGGTTCGCTATCCACGGGGGAAGGGCATTGGTGCGGTCATTCAGCGCCCGCTGCAGCAATACGAAGTGGGACAAGCAGTGATAGAGTCTGTACTGGGAGCTGATAATGCGACTACTAAGCTTGCGATTTTAGCCTTTGGTACAATGGTCGCGACAGCGCAGAAGGCTGCAATTCATATCATGGAACAAAGCCGCAAGAGTAGCGGTGACGACACACTACAAGTCCAAGTGGTCAATATGCGCTGGGTCAAACCTCTAGATAGCGAGCTGATTGAGTCAATACTGGCGCAAGGAGTGACTCATATTGCCACAGTTGAGGAGCATATGATTATGGGCGGCGCCGGTAGTGCGGTCAATGAGTATCTACTTAATGACTCAGCAGCTTTCAGACAGCAGCGTCCTTTACTTCGTAATATCGGTATTGCGGATCGATTTATCGCGCACGGCTCACAAGCCGAGCAGTGGGCTGACAGTGGTATAGATGTCATAGGAGTCGTCAAGCAGCTTCAGCAGCTTTTATCTTAAGGCGTCTTTTTTTATCAGTATTATTTCCTTCAATGTTTTACATATTATTTTATCACTCAAGTAAATAGGTTATTTATGGAACCCATGGTCGTTATCGCAGCGCGTGCTGCCGAAAAAGTCGGTAAAGAGATACTATACGCGCATCAAAACCGTCACAAAGTCGAGTTAGATACAGAGTCAAAAGGACTCGATGGTCTAGTGACTCGTATTGACCGCTACAGCGAAGAGTTAACGATTGCTATGCTCAAAGCCAGCTATCCTGACCATTCCTTCTTAGGCGAAGAGTTTGGCAGGCAACAAGGGCGCGGTGAAGATGCTGATTGGTGCTGGATTATCGATCCGTTAGACGGCACTAAAAACTTCGTCCACGGCATACCGCAGTTTTGTGTGTCTATCGCCGTGCAGTATAAAGGCGTGACTGAACACGGCGTTGTCTACGATCCGGTTCGTGATGAGATGTTTTCAGCCAGCCGCGGTAAAGGCGCGCGTTTGAATAACCGCCGTATGCAAGTCACTGATCGCAAAACCTTAGAGGGCGGTCTATTCACTACCGGTCATCCGCTAGAGCGCCATCGCAACGGCGAAGTGGTCTCTTATGCCAAACAGCACTTTGAGAGCTTGCAAAAGGTCAGTGAAGCGGGCGGGCAAGTACGCCGTCTAGGCTCAGCGGCGCTAGATTTATGCTACGTAGCTGCAGGTCGTTTTGATGGCTATTTCGAGATGTCTATCAAGCCTTGGGATATCGCCGCAGGCGAGTTGATTGTGACCGAAGCTCGCGGTACTGTGGTCGATCATACCGGCGCTCATAACTCTATGACCTCAGGCTCTATCTTTGCCTGTAACGTCAAACTATTAAAACCACTCATGCAAACGGTCGTCCCATGCTGGGGTGACGCGCTACATTAATTAACTAACATCAGTTAAACAGCGCTATGTTTAAATAGTTGATAAAAAGCGGTAAAACCAATAGTAAAAATTAATAGCAAAAAAGCTGACCTCATAGAGGTCAGCTTTTTTATTTATTTGAAACAGAGCAAATACTAAGCTTCAATGACTAGCGAATTGCCGCCGTCAAATCAGTAGCGAACGCCTAAGCGCTTCTCTTCACAAATGCTCTCAAGCAAGCTTAGCTCTTCTTCCATTAATAATAAAATATCTTGTACATGAGGTAGTAGCTTACTACAAGCGGTGATACAGAACTCAATCCTATCTAAGTAAGTCGCCAAAGTAATATTCATCGCTTGCCCATCGACCAAAATGGAGGCAGGGTATAGCGCTTTTAGCGGCGCGCCATTCCAGTATAGCGGCTCTTTTGAGCCTGGTACGTTCGAGATAATCAGGTTAAAAGCTTGTTTTTTGGGGAATATCCCTGTCAGAACGTTGAGACCCTCCCAAGCGTAAGCGATGGCGCTATAGTTAATGACTTGGGCCTTATTCATCCGGCGAAAGCGGCGCTTACCACTATTCATACTGTCATGAATCAGCTGCATACGCTTGACGGGATCTTCGAGATGCGTCCCTAAATTGGCCATCAAAAAGGAGATTTGATTACCAGAGGCGCTCTCATCTCTGCGTAAAGACATAGGGACAAAAGCGATCAAAGGCTTGCTCGGTAGCGCGTCCATAGTGAGTAGATAGCGACGGATAGCGCCGGCACAAACCGCAAGCACCACATCGTTTTGATTAACACTAAAGGCGGCAGCGATAGTGTGAAAACGCTGTAAATCATAAGACTGGGCAGCAATACGACGTGAAGCTGAGATTCGCTGATTGAGTACACTCATAGGCGCATCAAAAGTACCGACATAATCAGGCTTGCCATTGTGTTTGAAGTTATCGATAAGCTCAGTAAATACAGGCTTGATAGTCGATAATTGCTCTTTGAATATACGCGAAGCGGAGCGCGCAACGGGGAGTAAGTTTTCAGCTTTTTTGCCATGACGGGTGATGAGCGACCAGATAGGCAGAGTCACCGGCTCATTAGGTGATTGTGACAAAGCTTTTTGTACCAAGCGCATAGCGGCAATGCCATCGACTAAAGAGTGGTGAATTTTGAAGTATAAAGCGAAACGCTGAGGCCTACCTTCGGCTTCTGGTAAAATACCTTCAATAACGTGACATTCCCAAAGCGGCATCGCGCGATCTAATAGACGGCTGTGCTCTTTGGAGATGTACATTAATAGCTCACGCACGCGACCAGGATTGGGTAGCGCCACATGTCGAAAATGGTGCTCAACATCGAACTGATCATCTGTCTTCCAAAATAGCAAGTTTTCTAATACCTGATTAAATGGAAAGCTTGGCGGCACTTCAGAGTTTTGCATTTGTTGGACGAGCTGATAAACAAAGTCGCTATCTTCTCCTTGTTCCTCTTCTGGCAGTTCAAATAAAAATAAGCCGCCCACGTGCATGGGCTGCTTACGAGACTCAAGGAGTAAAAAGAGTTGATCAACTGCTGTCATTAGTCGCATGCTAAATCCTTTTATGGCGATAGGGCGATAGAGGGGTATTATAACCAACTAAATAAATATTCATTAAAAATAATATACAATAAGATTCAGCTGACTCTAAAGACTATTGAAAGAAATAGCCGGTTTGCGGCGAGCTGGCGGTAGCCATTCTGCGCATCGGCATACGCCCTGCTAAGAAAGCGGCGCGGCCAGCGCGAACCGCTAGTTTCATAGCTTGCGCCATCAATATTGGGTTTTGCGCATGAGCAATCGCTGAGTTCATCAGTACGCCATCACAGCCAAGCTCCATCGCGATAGCAGCATCGGAGGCGGTACCCACGCCAGCATCAACTAAGACTGGCACCTTAGCATTATCAATAATTAAGCTCAAAGTATGGCGATTTAGCAGGCCAAGACCTGAACCAATCAAGCTTCCTAAAGGCATAATGGCGACGCAGCCCATACTCTCTAACTCTTGGGCGACGATAGGATCATCTGAGGTGTAGACCATCACCTCAAAACCATCATCGATTAATACCTTAACGGCCTTTAGGGTCTCAGTGACATTAGGGTAGAGGCTTTTTTCATCGCCTAGCACTTCAAGCTTGACAAGGTTGTGACCGCCTAGTAGCTCACGAGCCAGTTTACAAGTGCGTACCGCGCTATCAGCATCAAAACAACCGGCGGTGTTAGGCAGTATGGTATATTTATCTGGTGAGATAACCTCTAGCAGATTAGGCTCATCGCTGTTTTGGCCGATATTGGTCCGGCGAATAGCTACGGTGACGATCTCAGCCTCTGAGGCAGTAATAGCGTTACCCGTCTGGGTCAGATCTGTATATTTACCAGTACCGACTAGCAGTCTCGATGAAAATGTCCGACTACCTACGGTGAAAGTATCTAAATCGTCTACAGTTGTAGCACTGTGGTCGTTAGCTGTCGTTATCGCTTGTGACATATCATGAGTCCTGATAGCTTATTTATAAAGGCGGTTTGAAGAGTGGCGCTACTAAAATAAAAGTTAAAAAAATGGATTGTTTAGGGATTGTTTTGAGCAAAATAAGATAAACGTCATCAAGATAATATGGTGAATAAATAGTACAGTCTAGCTATTACTCGCGCGCTCAAAAGTAGCAAAAGTGTTATTATAACAAAATCATAGAAGCTTACTAAAAAACTTTCAACTCTATCTTTCAACGTTATAAAGTAACGGTCTATGTGCAAGCTATTTTATAATCCAGTTTTTAGATTCATTAGTTATTAGGTCACCATTATGATGCCATTGCCGTACAGCTTTGCTAAGCGCCATCAGTTATTGGCAATACCTGCCATCGATCCTGATATGCCGCCGAGGCTGGTGCTGACTAAAGCCACGCCACTATCGGCTATCAATGAAGCGGTGCGTTTTTTGCAGCAGAAAGGGCTGCGCGCGGCTCCTGAGTATAGCAGCGTCAGTCCTGACGAGTTTGAAAAACGTATGAATGCCGCTTATGCAGGCAATACTGGTGAGTCACAGCATATTGCCGCAGGCCTCGAGGATCACCCCGATCTCGATAGCTTAGCAGATAGTGTTCCTGAGACCGAAGATCTTATGGATAGCCAAGACGACGCACCTATTATTCGGCTAATTAATGCGTTGTTATCAGAAGCTATCCGTTTAAATGCTTCAGATATCCATATCGAGACTTTTGAGAAGCGCTTAGTGGTGCGCTTTCGCGTTGATGGTGAGCTCAAAGAGATTATTACCCCCAAGCGGCAACTGGCGCCATTATTAGTGTCGCGTATCAAGGTCATGGCCAAGCTTGATATCGCTGAAAAGCGCGTGCCGCAAGATGGGCGTATCAGTCTCAGACTGGCGGGGCGCGAAGTGGATGTACGGGTATCGACGCTGCCCTCAAGCTTTGGCGAGCGAGTGGTGATGCGTCTACTCGATAAGCAAGCAGGGCGTCTCAATATGACTTACTTAGGGCTTGCCGATAACGACTATGACGAGCTTAAACGCCTGATCCATCGGCCGCACGGTATTATACTGGTTACTGGCCCGACAGGTTCAGGTAAAACCACCACGCTTTATGCCGCTTTAACTGATCTCAATGATCAGACGCGCAATATCTTGACCGCCGAAGATCCGATCGAGTTTCAGCTCGATGGTATCGGGCAGACGCAGGTCAATAATAAGGTCGATATGACCTTTGCTAAAAGCTTGCGCGCGATGTTACGTCAAGATCCAGATGTAGTTATGGTAGGGGAGGTTCGTGATCTTGAGACCGCTGAGATTGCCGTGCAAGCTTCCTTAACCGGTCACTTAGTGCTATCTACTTTGCATACTAACACTGCCATTGGCGCGGTGACCCGCTTACAAGATATGGGCGTGGAGCCGTTTTTATTATCGTCGTCTTTGATTGGGGTAGTGGCGCAGCGTTTGGTACGTACGTTATGTAGTCATTGTCATCGTTGGCAAGTCGCTGATCCTGAACAAGCGAAACTATTTACCGAGATCGCAATCGACAACCAAAGCGCCATCAAGCTGCCAAAACCTGTCGGCTGTGATAAATGTAATCAGTCGGGTTTTAAGGGACGTACCGCTATTTATGAAGTCGTGCCTATCGACGATACGTTGCGGCGGATGATACATAGTAATACCGCAGAGTTTGAGCTTGAAGCCTACGCGCGTGCGCAGACGCCATCGATTCGCGCTGATGGCTTACATAAAGTCATCGCGGGTCGCACCACACTTGAGGAGGTACTGCGGGTCACAAAAGAAAGCGCCCTACTTGAGGACGCTTTACCGATATAAATAATGCGAAAAATAACGGTCTTTATATGATTTTTATAACGTACTATAGTTAATACACTTCAAAATGACATAGCGCTACTGGGATGGATTTTGTGCAGCCTCTGGAGTGACGAAGTCGCACAGCAAGCAAGTAAAATTTATACCAGTAGCGCGTCTAAATTTATAACAGTTTTGTTTTCAATAGACCTTATATTAGAGCGTATTGAGCCTTTAAGACTAAGCCATTTACTACTTAGCAGCGATACATTCAATCTCGACGCTAGCATTGGCGGCTAAGTCTGCCACTCCAAAAGCGGAACGTACTGGATAAGGCTTGCTCAGCTCGGCTTTATATACCTCATTAAAGTCGTTAAAGTCGTTCATATCCGTGAGCATAGCCATACATTTAACGAGATCTGATTTTTGGTAGCCGTATTGCAACAGCACGCCATTGATATTATCTAGCGCTTGCTTAGCTTCTGCTTTGACACCGCCCTCGACTAAATTACCGTCTTTAAAACCAATCTGGCCTGACATGTATAAGGTATCACCAACGCGAACCGCGGATGAAAAAGGATAGTCGCCACCATCACCTAAAAATATAGGTTTCGATTGGCTCAAAGTAGGGTTAGCTGTCGTTGTTGCCGCCTGTGCACTAAAAGCTAAGCCTAAGACTAGTGCTGCCGTGGGTACTATTTTGCCAAGTTTTGTAGCGAGCGATTTATGATAAGTAGTCATCATTTTATCCTTATTATTGCAGGTTTGGTTTTAGTCATTTTTGACTAGCGTTGTAAATGGTGAATGCTATTGCTAGTTGAGGTATTAATCAATAAATTCTAATTCTAGCTTTTGAGCTCAGTATCGGCTTGTTCTTTATCCGTAGAGCTTGTCTCAGGGTTTTCAGTGCTATTTGCTTCTGACTCTTGCGCGGATTGCTCGCGGCCTTGACGACGCGCCTCAAGCTCAGATTTAGGTATCCAGGCCCAAGTCATCTCAACGGTGATAGGGTCGCGCGCGCTTTCAGACTCTCTATCATTGATGACACAAGGGATAACCATTTCTCCCTTTGGCGTATTTAGAATCTCTAAGCGCTGCTCGTCAGACAAAGTAGCGACTGCAGCGACTTGGCCTTTTTTTAGCGGACGATAAAAATTGACCGAGTAAGATTTTATCAGTAGCATCCGATCTGTTGGCAAGTTGAGTCCTAAGATAAACCCGGTTGCCGTTTCAGCCAGCAAAGTCACGGCGACCGCATGGATAGAGCCAATATGATTCTGTACGCCTTTATCGTTTTTTAAGCTGACGACCACTTGGTTGGGCTCGACGGTTTCGTAATAAACGCCAGTAGTCCCAACATAAGGCACTACTTTGCCAAAGGCTTTGGATAAAATGGTAGAGCGGGCGCCGCTAGGCAGATATTTAGTGACCGATAATAGCTTAGAGAATTGATTATTCACAGGCTTTAAGGTACTGGCTGGCGCGTTGGTCTGCACCTCTTTATCCGTTACCGTACTGATGGCTTCTGCTACCTTTTCAGGCAGCTGACTGGGAACCTTTTCGGTGACTTTTTTGGTTAATTTACGGGGTAGGTTATTGAATAATCCTGACATATAGTATTCCTAGAGTGAGGCCGTTTAACAGTCATATTTTAGTGAAAGATAAGCAACATATGCTAGCATTGAGCGACTTATCGTTTTGTCTATTAGCATAAACTACCACGCCCTCAAAATACAGTGATATACAGTGACGTTATGAGACCTTTGACACCTACCGAAACCTTACCTACTAGCCGAAATCCTGTCAATGTCATCTATAGCGGTGTCGCGGGCACGGGCAAAACTTATCGGCTGCTACAAATCGCTAAACAGTACAGCGACTGTTTACCTACCATTGACCAACAAACGTGGATGACACAGCTGGTCAGTGAGTTAAGCTGGCGTGAAGTGGTTTGCCTGATTTTATTAGATAAAAAAGCTGAGCAAAAAGAGTTAGTGAAAGTACCAGAAATCGTGGCGCATGAGTTTTTTGTCATAAAAGCGGCGCAGAATGAGCGACTCAAAAACCTTAATAACACCGTCTGGTCGGTACTCCAGACTCATAGTCCGGTCAGCTCACAAACGGTCAGCTGTGATAAGCGCGCCAGCCAAGCTTATTTTGATAAAGATGAGAGCGGCGCTTGGTATTTGTTAGCCGATAGTGTGACATTACTAGAGGACTTACAGCATCAGCTAACCGAGTATCACCAAGCAAAGCAAGCTCAAGCTAGTGGTACACAGCCCATGCGCAACGAGCGTTTCAGTATGGTGAGCTTTCATCAGGCTTATGGTTATGAGGAGTTTGTCGAGGGCATTCGTCCGGTGCTCGGCGCTCACAGCTCGGGGCAAGTCAGCTACGAGGTACAAGACGGCGCGTTTTTGCAGCTGTGTCAGCGGGCAACTCAGGATCCCGAGCAGCGTTACGCTATGCTGATTGATGAGATCAATCGCGCCAACGTCTCTCGCGTGTTTGGCGAGCTTTTGAGTTTGATTGAGCCGGACAAACGTATCGGCTTGCCCAATGCTATGTCTGTGACACTCGCATATTCTGGACGCTCCTTTAGCGTTCCAGCCAATGTCGATATCTATGCCACGATGAACACCCAAGACCATTCGTTAGCCCCGCTCGATATGGCACTGCGCCGACGTTTTCGCTTCATTGATTGTCCGCCGCAGCCTGAATTGCTAGCGACGATTCGCGTCGATGAGGATGTTGTTGACTTAGGACAGTTATTGGCCGGGCTTAATCAGCGAATTACGCAGACGCTTGGGCAAGAAGCGCAGTTAGGCCACGCGTTTTTATTGACCGTCAACGATTTGACGCAGCTACAAGCCGCGTTAGTAGAGCAAATCATTCCGCAATTAGCACAAGCGACTGGCGGACAGCTAAAGGTGCTACAGTTTTTATTTCGTGATGAAGATCAACCTTTGGCAGCGCAGTTCATTCGTGATGCACAGATGAGCAGTCAGCACACAGCGCATGAGGATGCAGGGGCTCACAACGATATCGCTGCTTATCCTAATGTTTTGGCGTCTAACAGCATTTTTGGTTCTTCTACTCTAAGCACTAGCGGTTACGTTATCAATGCTGACTTGCTAACTGGCGCTGGCAAGTTTGCCCAAGCGGCAGCGTATCAGCGCTTATATTGAAGCTATATGGCAACCCTTCCCAAAGAATAAACGATGGCATCTAAAACAAACATAGACAGTGAAGCTCAAGCAGTGATGAGCGTGCATGAGCACCAACGGTTGACGGTACAAGATTTTGCTTATGCCAACGATTTTGCGTGGCTAATGGCGCAAGAGCTGCCGGTATTTAGTATCAAGCGTCAGCGCGGTCAATGGCAGCTCAAAGTCGGCCATTATATAGGCGTCATTCTTCTGCCCAGTCATATCACGTTGGAGATATTACCAAAAGCGATTGCTAACACCCTTAGTGAAAAATCTGCTAAAACCTCACATTCGGAGAATATAGTACAAACTCGCCAATGGGTTGAGCAGATGCTAAGCGCTTTGATCAACGCCAACGATGCTCAGCTGCCAGCGCTCAAAAACTTCGGTCAAGCTAGCGCTAATTTGACCCCGCTGCCGGTAGTAGGTGTTCCTATCTCGCAGTGGCTACTAGAGCAGTTTTTGCAGCTATTGAGTCGCTATCAGCCAAGTCAGCACTATCAGACGAAGATACAGAACCAAGCGACTTTGCAAGGCAAACTGCTCATCAAAGAGCAGCTACGAGATAACAGCTATCGGCCGCATAAGTTTATCAGCGAAGTCAGTACGCTCAGCACGAAGATGCTTAGCAATCGACTGATCAAAAGCGCTCTGCAGCTTGTTGAGCCATTAGTAGCGGCTCCGTTGTTGCCTAAATATTGGCTAGCGTGGCGCTCTATCACTGCACTTAGTCCGCATGAGTATCAGCAGCTCGACTCGTTATATACCAGTGCTAAGCAGCAGCTTAGCCAGCAGCCTGTTGCCAGACAACAGCGTCAGGCGTCTCAGCAACTACTAGCGTTTGCTTATTGGTTACTTAAGACTCAAGCCTCAACGATGCTGACAGGTCATGGCTTGAGTACTCAAAACCTAAGCCAACAACAAGCTAGCCCTCACTTGCCGCCCTTACAACTGTGTTTGCTGCTTAATATGAACCAAGCCTTCGAGCAGTGGGCGAGCTTAAGTATCGCCGCTAGCTTTACGAAGTTGCAAGGTCATTATCTGCCTCTTTATCACTCCCAGCACGTTTGGCTTAAAGATCAGTTAGGCCAAGCTCAGCTGTCTATGCGTCCTGATTTATTGATCTATCGACAGGTGGCAGAGCAGGGCAGCGCTTCCGGTATCGCTACCCGCCATTGTAGCCATGTAATAGATATCAAGTGGAAGCTTTTAGCAAAAGCTAGTGATATTAGCGCTAGTGATGCTTATCAGCTGAGTAGTTACGCGCAGGCTTATCAGGCTCAGCAAGTGTGGCTGGTCTATCCTGTGACTGATAGTGGACAGCGACCGATCGCACTGCATCGTCATCTTGACTCGCGTTTCAGCCCTGCTACTAGAGCCAAAAATAAAGCGGCAAACGGCATTCAAAATCAAAGCGCTTCTAGCACTGAGCCGACAGAGGGAACGCTTTGGCTCATGCCATTTAATGTCTTGACGGGTCAGCTCCTAGGGTCTGTTTAGTGCAGTAACTGTGGTGAGAAACGGTTTCGATAAAAGTAGTCAATACACCCTAATTTCATCTTTAAAATAGAGCCGAATAAAATTATTTACAAATAGGTGTTGACAGTATCGTCATTACCCCTTAATATGTGCACCTCGATAGCGAGGAACACGAAGTAATTAAAAGCGCAGTTCGTCTGGTAGCCAATAATTATTTAACTGTTTACGTCATCGAGACAATAGAGACTTTCGGAGTGTGGCGCAGTTTGGTAGCGCATCTGGTTTGGGACCAGAGGGTCGTAGGTTCGAATCCTATCACTCCGACCATCTATTTTAAGAGCCTTACAGGCTTTTTTTTATGTATAATGGTTTAGTTGCTTAGATTTAAATCATAGACAAGCCTAAATAGATAAAAAGCCCTTAAGAGCGCCTGTAGCTCAGCTGGATAGAGCATCTCCCTTCTAAGGAGGTGGCCGCAGGTTCGAATCCTGCCAGGCGCACCATTTAGCCTGCAAATCTTGCCTTCCTTGGCAATAGTTATGGCGGTTGTAGCTCAGTTGGTAGAGCCCCGGGTTGTGATCTCGGTTGTCGTGGGTTCGAGTCCCATCAGTCGCCCCATTATTTTCTTGTTTTGCCCCCTTCTTTATTTTCTTAGAAAACCTTGTAGCTCACTGTTCTGTAGCTTACAAAGCTTAGTCCTATCTTTCCTTTTAGCTTAAACTCCTAAATACTTAAACCCTAAATAGATATAAAATCTATTAACGCTTGCCTTCTTGGGCATTTTTTTGCGTCTAGATTTTATGGTTTCCTGCTTTTTTTATATGTTCGCTAAGCTATCGCGATTATGTTTGAGCTTTTATCCAAGCTTTTATATGCTTTGTAGAAGCCGAAATTAGTGGTATTGTTTAAGGCTAAGATGTGTTTAACGTATGTATATTCTTATTTAGAGTCCAAATTGAGCGATTTAACTTGTTTGCTAACAGATAGGTGGTTTATTTTGCTACCGCTGACTAATTAGTCATTGGATTGTTGAAGGAAAAGTCGATGGACGCACTAAGCGTGTTACTACAAAACGTGAATTTGTTCGAAACCAGATATCATCGTCTGAATGGCGTTGGCAACTGGTCTTATTCAATTGATAAAAAAGACACCATCTTGTTTTATTTAGTCCTATCCGGTGGGTTTTGTATTGATGTCGGCAATGAGGTGCGCCAAGCTAACGCAGGTGATATTATTATGATATCTAATGCCGCTCAGCATATCAGCTATGCGCTGAATTATCATGGTAATGATGCTCAACCTTTGGACACTAGATTGGTCAATGAAGTTAATAAGGTTATCGAGCTAAACGCTACTGGCGATAACAATGCGTCTTTGATACTGATTGAGTGTCAATATGATAAGGAGATGACTCGTCCCTTATTGTCGGTACTACCGTCGATTTTGCCTGAGCTGAGCGAAGCTCGTGATGCTAGGTTTGGGGTTGTGGATATTGAGGTCAAACTATTAACTTTAGAGTCTGAAAAAGAGCGTATGGGTAAAATGGCGGTCATCAATCACTGGGCCGGTATTATGATGATTGAGTGTTTGCGCACTTATATAGAGAGCTTACCTGAGACGACAGATAATTGGTTAAAAGCCTTAAAAGACCCTTATCTAGCTAAAGCGATAGCAGCTATGCATGGTGACCCAAGCCAGAACTGGACGATTCATAAGCTTGCTGAAGTGGCTGGTATGTCGCGCTCGAGCTTTGCGCAGCGCTTCAAAGAGGTCGTCGGTATGCCGCCCTTGACTTACTTAATTGGTTATCGTCTACGCTTAGCGTCACGCTACTTGCGTTTGCAGCAAAACAGTATCAGCCGTATCAGTGAGCTGGTCGGCTATGCTTCAGACTCTACCTTTAGCCAAGCTTTTAAACGCGTCTATGGCGTTTCACCAAAAGCCTATCGCCAGCAGTATCAAAAAAAGATAGCGGTCTAAGTACGACATGATACAAAGATATCAGACATGATGCGCCGCTGTCATAAACGATAGTCATCTATAACGCGAAAAGCACTAAGATTAGAGCCATAATCTTAGTGCTTTTTTTATTTGTAAGATATAAAACGGGGCGTTATCTGTGCTCAGGATAGCTGACAATGGTAGTGGGTTAAGGTACTATAGACAGTAGACAGTCACTCGTTTTAGAGTATTAATACCAAAACGATACTGCCAAAACGATATTTATTTTTGTTAGCGAAGATATGCTATGACCCAACAAAATTCTGAGCAAGCCTTTACTGTGCTAGAGCCTGCCGCTCAAGATAGCAGTGACAATGATACAAAGAGTGATCACCATACAAATAAAGATAGGGTGTATCACGAGCCATTATCCTCTACGAAAGCGCCCAATAAGGCTGAGCTATTAGAGCGGTTTTTAGTACCTGTAGCTGTGGATCAAAGTGTAGCAGCGCTCGACACGCAGAGCAGTGTGGCGGAGCAGAGAATCGCGCTCTATCGTGCCCAGCATGAGCGTACGCGCCTACTTTATCTAGCGCCTGCGAATATGCGTCCTACTTATTTAGTGCAAACCTTGAAGACGCAGTTCGCTGAATATCAGCAGTTTACGCTCGCGCAGCAGCTCGATAAGCGCGGTTTGCTCGAGGTGGAGTCTATAGAGCGTCTTTGGCAGCAGCTACATGTGGTCGATGATATTATCGCTGATATCGTAAGCACTATGCCCGCCCAGCAGCCGGCAGGTTGGCAGCTCACCGCGCAAGACGGTCACAATCCGCTGCGCCTGCCTACTATCGGCAAGCTTAAGCATAACAAGCCTATTAGCGATCAAGGTAGCCTTAACAGCTATGTTTTAGGTCATTTTGGTGTGAGTAGCTTCACCTACGATCGTGGCTATTACATCGGTCACGTCATAGGTTATTTATTCAGCTGCTATTTTTGTGCGCATCTATCGATAAGCTATGGGGTAGCTGCGCTTGGCGAGCAAGTGGTTGAGGGCTATGATTACGCCAGTCTCGAGACGCCTTATATGGTACGTTTGCTACAAGGTCTAGATAGCTACTGCAAAAAGCGCGTTTATCAATTGGCCGTGATTTGTGCGCGTCTAAGCGTTTATGCCAGTGACAAGCGTATCGAAAAAATGCTGATTGCCGAGGTCAATGACTTCGATAAAAAACTACAACAGCAGCACTTAGAGGCATTGTTACTACAAGGGATGATGCCTGAAAGTCAGGATTCGACTCCTTTATTCTAACTCTTCAATTAGGTTTGAACCTTAAGACAGCTTTATAAGCTTTGATGCTAAAGTTGTTTTGTTTGCGGTATTATCGCGCTAATCTGCCCCTTATTCGCTCATTTAGGATCCTTGCTGTTATGACCGCTTATCATTACAAAGCTTTTGATGACCAAGGAGCGATGCAAAAAGGCCTATTAGAAGGCGACTCTGCGCGGCAGATACGCCAGCAGCTACGTGATAAGCACTGGACACCCGTAGAGGTCAGCGCCGTCAATGACAGACAAGATAAGCATAAAAATCGCTATAAAAAACCTTCTGCTTACGAGCTAGCGCTACTAACGCGTCAGCTATCGGTGCTACTAGCGGCCGGTATTCCGCTAGAAGAAACACTAGCGGCCGTCGCCAAACAATCGCCTAAAACCCATATCAAATCCTTAATGCTAGCGGTGCGCTCGCACGTATTAGAGGGCTTGAGTCTTGCGCGAGCTTTGCAGCAAGCCACCAGCTTTCCACCTCTTTATATCGCTACCATTGCCGCTGGTGAGAAGTCCGGCCATCTTGATTTGATCCTCAATCAGCTCGCTGACTACACCGAAAACCGCTTTGCCCTACAAAAGAAGATTCAAAGTGCTATGGTTTATCCCATTATACTGATGGTCATGGCAGCAGCGGTCATCATGGGGCTGATGAGCTTTGTAGTGCCCAAAATTGTCAAAGTGTTTGAGCAATCCGAGCAAGCACTGCCTTGGATTACGCAAGTAGTGCTGACGCTATCGAATGTAATTACCGACTGGTGGTGGCTGATATTATTCGTCTTAGTGGCAGCTGGGTTTGTTTTGTACCGCTTCGCGCAAACGCAGGCAGGTAAGCTGGCTATCGATAGCCTGGTACTCAAGCTGCCGATATTAGCGAGATTATCCAAAGGTCTGAACGCCGCCCGCTTTGCCAGTACTCTTGCGATATTGGTACGCTCTGGAGTGCCCTTGATTGAAGCTTTGCATATCGGCGCGGCGGTGGCGACGAACCTGCATATTCAGCAGACTATTATGACCGCGGCCGACCGAGTAACCGAAGGCGCGAGTCTCTCAAGTCAGCTCGAGCGCTCCTCGTACTTTCCGCCGATGATGGTACAAATGATCAAGAGCGGGGAGAACTCAGGCGAGCTTGAAAACATGCTTAGCCGCGCCGCTAACATGCAAGAAGCGGAAGCCACTAACTTTATCAGTACTTTATTGTCGCTACTTGAGCCGCTGATGCTAGTGTTTATGGGTGTTATCGTGATGATTATCGTCATGGCTGTGATGCTACCCATCGTCAATATGAATGACTTAGCAGGATAAACTAGCGCTAGCTTTCTTAAGTTTTGCGCACTGTTGTAGATTGTTGACTGGTGCCTGTTTACGCTTATGCCAAAGAGTACATTAGGCTATAGTAGCGGTTGCTTATGGTATCGCTGATAGGGTAGATCTAAAAAAGCGTAATGCTGAGTTTTAAATAATAAGCACTAGAAATATAAAGCACTGAGCATCGCCAGTTCGCTGACGATAGTGGAAAAATAACAACTCATAGTCTATAGTGATTATTATTAAATTTTACCCCCTTTTATGAGTCACTTTTATTATTAACACAGTACGGATGCAAGCGATGACTATGATGGAGCAAGCGCAAACGATTAGCATGAAAGCACAACAACATCAGCGCCACCTGACAAAAACAAGCGCTCAAGCTGGTTTTACTTTGATTGAGATTATGGTGGTTATCGTTATTTTGGCGATTCTGGCCGGTTTAGTCGTACCTAGAGTGGTGGGACAAAGTGACAAGGCGCGAGTCAAAACCACAGAGACGGCGCTCGCTACCGTATCGAACGCGCTAGATATGTATAAAGTGGACAACTCACGCTATCCAACGTCTGGGCAAGGACTGGATGCGCTGACTACGCCGCCAAGTGACGCCAAAAACTATCCAGAAGGCGGCTACATCAAGGGCGGTTATCCAACAGATGGCTGGGATAATGAGCTCCAGTATGCTTCGCCCGGCAGCGAAGGGCGTCAGTATGATTTGTTCTCTTTAGGAGCGGACAATCAGCCAGGCGGTGAAGGATTGGACGCGGATATTTACGCGCAAATATAGTGATTTGTTGGTCATAGCTCTGTTTAGCTTTCAGCCCTACAGTCTTTTGCTACATAAGCACTCAATATCAATCAATAAGTCGTTATTGGTTGATATTTTTTATCATCCAGCGCCGTAAAACCACGTCCTTCTAGGTCGTGGATATCAGGCGTCAACCGTTGTCGCCCAATATTGCCAACCCCTTGATAACCAAATGCATTGAGATCATAATCACCCCATGAAAACGCTCAAACTACGCATCAAAGACAAACATGCCACTCAGCTAAATCTCTTAGCGGGATCGGTTAACTTTGTCTGGAATTACGTCAATGAGCTAAGTTTTAAACACCTCAAGCGCACAGGAAAATTCTTTTCAGCCTATGATTTGGCCACTTACACCAAAGGCGCGGGTGACTACCTAAATCTACACAGTCAAACCTTGCAAGCTATTAGTGAAACCCATGCCAAGGCTCGTAAACAATTTAAAAAAGCCAAACTCAACTGGCGTACCAATAATCCTAAAGCCAAGAGAAGAAGTTTGGGCTGGATTCC
>NZ_JBPYDC010000019.1:0-62505 GCF_051847575.1 Psychrobacter sp. 1U2 | reverse complement strand
GTCCGATGGTGCCGACGTTGACGTGGGGCTTGTTGCGTTCAAACTTGGCCTTTGCCATGAGTGTATCCTTTTTATTGGGGTTAGCTTCTAAGTCTACAGTTATAAACTGACTATTATGAAAATGACTAAGATAATACCAACCACATTGAAATAAATGTTTAGAGGTGCACTTAGTGTGCAGATATTATAAGAAAATAATCACCAATAACAAGTCTTTTAACCAATTATTGGTGTATTTCTAATAACGGTATATTAATAGTAGTATAGAGGTCTTTCACATAAAAGCGCTCTATACGGCCGTAAGCAAGCTAATTACTCATCATCATTAGAGTTGAACTTAGAGATGATCTCAGCAGCAACAGACTTAGGAATTTCAGCATACTTTTGGAATTCCATTGAGTAAGTCGCACGGCCTTGTGACATTGAGCGCATTTGCGTGGCATAACCAAACATTTCTGCTAATGGCACTTCAGCACGAATCTGCTTAGTACCGCCAGGCAGATCTTCCATGCCCTGTACTAAACCACGACGACGGTTAAGATCGCCCATGATATCGCCCATATAGTCTTCTGGCGTCTCAACTTCAACTTTCATTACAGGCTCAAGTAGCGCAGGGTTTGCTGCCATAAAGCCTTTTTTGAAGGCCATAGAACCTGCCATTTTGAATGATAACTCATCCGAGTCAACATCATGGTAAGAACCGTCATACAAGGTCGCTTTTACGCCAACCACTGGATAACCAGCAAGTACGCCGTTTTTCATGCGCTCTTGAATACCTTTATCGACAGCACCGTGGAATTCTTTTGGTACGGTACCACCAACGACTTCTTCAGCAAATTCATATTCAACATCGCCTGCTGGATCAAGTGGCTCAAGACGTAACCAAACGTGACCGAATTTACCACGACCACCAGTCTGACGTACAAACTTGCCTTCTTGCTCAATAGTCTCACGAATCGTTTCGCGATAAGCAACCTGCGGCGCACCAATGTTGGCTTCAACGTTAAATTCACGCTTCATACGATCGACCAAGATCTCAAGATGCAGCTCACCCATACCACTGATGATTGTCTGACCAGACTCTTCGTCAGTGTGAACACGGAATGAAGGATCTTCTTTCGCCAGACGGCCTAGAGCGATTGACATTTTTTCTTGGTCAGCTTTAGTTTTCGGCTCAACCGCTAGAGAGATAACTGGATCTGGGAATTCCATGCGCTCAAGCGTGATAACGTTTTGCTCATCACATAACGTATCACCAGTACCGACGTCTTTCATACCAACTAGAGCGGCAATATCACCAGAACGAATTTCAGATAGCTCTTCTTGTGAGTTGGCATGCATCTCAACGATACGGCCGATACGCTCACGCTTCATCTTCACTGGGTTATAGACACTACTACCCTGCTGCATAACACCTGAGTAGACACGAACGAAGGTTAAGTTACCCACGAATTTGTCATTCATGATCTTAAATGCTAGCGCTGAGAATGGTTGATCATCTGAAGCTTCGCGGAAACCTTCTGATTCTTCTTTGTCATCAAGGATACCTCTGATAGCAGGTACATCTGTTGGATCTGGCATGTAGCGAACGACTGCATCTAGCATCTTTTGCACGCCTTTGTTCTTAAAGGCAGTACCACAAAGCATTGGGATGATTTCGTTAGCGATAGTACGCTCACGGATAGCAGCATGAATCTCTTCTTCAGAAAGCTCTTCACCTTCCAAATATTTGTTCATCATCTCTTCACTAGATTCAGCAGCAGATTCAAGTAGCATTTCGCGATACTCTTCCGCTTTTTCTTGCAATTCAGCTGGAATCTCACGTTCTTCAAACTTCATGCCTTGAGATTCAACATCCCAATAGATAGCTTTCATAGTGATTAGATCAACAACGCCTTCGAAATCTTCTTCTTTACCGATTGGGATAACGACAGGTACTGGATTACCGCCAAGACGAGTCTTAACTTGCTCTACAGCGCGGTAAAAATCAGCACCAACGCGGTCCATTTTATTAACGAATGCTAAACGAGGAACTTTATACTTATTAGCTTGACGCCATACGGTTTCAGACTGAGGCTGAACGCCGCCTACCGCGCAATATACCATGCACGCGCCATCAAGAACACGCATAGAACGCTCAACTTCAATGGTGAAGTCAACGTGACCTGGGGTGTCAATGATGTTGATACGGTGTTCATTAAACTGATTATCCATGCCCTTCCAGAAACAAGTCGTCGCAGCCGAGGTAATCGTGATACCGCGCTCCTGCTCTTGCTCCATCCAGTCCATCGTTGCGCCGCCATCATGAGTTTCGCCGATTTGATGGTTTTTACCAGTATAAAATAAAATACGCTCGGTAGTGGTGGTCTTACCAGCATCAATGTGCGCTGAGATACCAATATTGCGATAGCGCTTTAGGGGAGTTTTACGAGCCATAGTATTTTCCTAGGAAAAGTCGTGTATGTATTGATATAGGGTAATGCTCTACCTCAGAAGTTCAATGAAAACAGTCTCTTGATAAAAGCAGGCGGCTTTCATGCAGTCCACTTTTATATAGTGCTCAAAGCTATCTAAATGCTATGTAGATAAAAAGAGATCATATAATAAATATAGAGGCATCAAATTTGGAATACTACAACTTAAAGGCTTAGCTTCAAATCATAGTCTCTTGAGAGATATCCGCCATCTGGACTCTAATCATCTAGATTTTTTTGATTGTTCGATACAAAGTGTTTGATACAAACAGTCAAAAAATAAAAGGTCCAAATACTGATGGCGGTAATCAATAGAATAAATAAAGTAAAAACGAATACTTAACCATTATAAATGGTTCAAAAGCATAAGTGATTTAGAAGCGATAATGTGAGAACGCTTTGTTGGCATCGGCCATACGGTGAACTTCATCACGCTTTTTCATAGCATTGCCTTTACCTTCTGAGGCATCACTTAGCTCGCCTGCAAGGCGCAGAGCCATTGATTTTTCAGAACGCTTGGCAGCCGCTTCAGCTAACCAACGCATAGCCAAGGCAGTACGACGGGAGGGGCGTACTTCCATAGGCACTTGGTAAGTGGCACCACCAACGCGGCGGGCTTTTACTTCAACCATTGGCCGAACGTTTTCTAGCACTTCTTCGAAGAAAGATACTGGATCTTCGATGTTACGCTTTTCGGTTACCGTCTCAAGAGCACCATATACGATACGCTCAGCAGTAGATTTTTTACCATCGCTCATCACGTGGTTGATGAATTTAGCGATAGTCTGGCTACCAAACTTAGGATCCGGTAGGATCTCACGGGTAGCTACGACGCGACGTCTTGGCATAATAAATTTCCTTGTCTTCAGGAGAGTCTGACATTCATAATTTCAAGCTGCATCTATAAGAGCATAGCTATCAGTTATCAGTCAGCCTTACTGCATAGTGGTATGTTCGGTAGCAAAATTATTCAATGAATTTTGGCTAGCAACACCAAGCCTATGCACAGTTAAATGGGTAATGCAAAAAGCTCAGCTTATATTAAGCTTTTGGCTTCTTAGCACCGTACTTAGAACGACCTTGCTTACGGTCTTTTACGCCTGCGCAGTCAAGTGCACCGCGAACGGTGTGATAACGTACACCTGGTAGATCTTTTACACGACCACCACGGATAAGCACAACACTGTGCTCTTGTAAGTTATGGCCTTCGCCACCGATATAGCTTGATACTTCATAACCTGAAGTTAAGCGAACACGGCATACTTTACGCATAGCTGAGTTAGGTTTTTTCGGTGTAGTCGTATAAACACGAGTACATACACCGCGGCGCTGTGGGCACGCTTGCAACGCAGGAACTTTTGACTTTTCCTTGATGGTTTTGCGACCCTTACGAATCAATTGGTTAGTTGTTGCCATAAGGCATCCTTCTCCCGTTTGGTATAAAACAAAAAAATGGGCCAATCTGCTGATCTCCACGATAATCGCGAATATTGGCAGTACCCATTTTTAGGACAGTATATTATAAAGATATGTTGCTGCTATTTCAACTACTTATCAGCGATTTACCTTTACAACTATTCTTTAATGTGCAATAAGCTAAAATATGCAATAAGCTTGTTTATACTAAATGGCGATACTGAGCTATTTTTCAAGAGCGGTAAAGGTATTATAAACTATACTCTATCTCTGTTCGCTTATCAGTATCGCCTATTTTAGCTTAGCAGTTATTTCAGCAACTATATTGCTCAGCTACTTTTTGGCTTGAGCTTGTTGCTTATTTTGCTTGGCACTATCATTCTTGTTACTATCAACGCCGTCTTTGTCACCTTTATTGTTTTTGTCACTAGTCTGCTTTTTATCTTCTGACGATTGAGCAGATTTTTTGTCGCTTTGCTTATCTTGCTCAGCGCTATCTTCTTTATCGCTGTCAGAAGTTTCAACCTTAGCTTCGCTGCCACTGTCATCGGTAATAGCTTTATTAGCGAGCTTAGGCTCAGGCCCAAAAGTCGCTTGCGCTACCCCAATGACTTCATCAATTAAGCTGCTGTTATAACGCATACCGACGATGACAGCGGTCGCTGGGAGAAAACGACGCAACCAAGATAGGTTAATTTGATCTAAATCAATACCCACTTGTCCAGCAATGTTATCAACTTGTTCGGCGTAATAATTAACGTTTTTATTCTTTAGACCTAAGTTTCTTAGCTCGCTATGCATACCACGCTGTTGCGCATTATCAAGTAGCTGCTTACCTACGCCGATACCTGCAAGCAAGGCTTGTTTTTCTTGCATTTTACTCAGATCCGCGCTTGAGAGTAGCTCATAAGCCATCTTCACGCCTTGTTTGCCAGTCAATGGAGTATCATAAACGGCGGCTAGCTGATAGACGGTGCGTAGCGATACTAATAATAACCATAACGTATCGGCAAGTAAACCTGGCAAACCAGCAAGGCCGGTAATACCGCCTAATGTCGCTAAAGCGCGGTTTTGGTTAGCAACATCAGTCGCTAGCGCATAGCGTTGCTCGTCATCTAAGCTCGATATATCGGCAAAGCGATGCTCATTTGGCAGATCTAGGCGGCTCCAACTAGAAGCAAGGTTAGCGACCTGCGCAAACGCGCTATCGATAGTCGATTGAAAAAGGCTATTAGGAACTATCTTTTTGGCATACTTACCATAAGTGGCAAAGCGTGCGCCGATCAGCTGCTGAGTAGCCTTTAACGTCTGCTCACGAAATAAATCTTGCTGATAATCCTCATCGCCTAGATCGACCGCTTTATATTGACGCGGTTTGCCTGCCTTAGCGTTAGCGCTATCAATAAAAGCGCCCATGCGCTCAAGATTATCACGAGTAAAATGACCGATAGTGCTGATACCTTTAGAGAGGGTGTTACGCTTTGCCATAGTTATATCCTTAAATTGACAGGGTGAGTAAACAGAATGTTATTGTTAGCGGCTATTGCTTTATATTTTAGGTGTTCTGTATTTTAAGTGGTTTGTCTCTTAACCTTTAAAAACCTTCTCAAAATATTAAAGGTTTTACTAAATCTGCATTTGTTAGAGTAGCTAATTCTTGTAATGCGTGTCAGTGTGAACAATGTTATTGAGAACATAAAGTTTGTATCTTCTACTGATTTTTCACTACTTTATAATAGTTGATGAGGCTCACAATGACTTTATAAGCCAAAAATTGATACTCAAATTCTTTGCTATAAATCAATCATACTTATCAGTCAGTAAAATATATTGCATAGCTTGTGCATCATTATAGTCGGAACTAAGGTATCATTGTATGACTTTATCTGAGGTTCAGATTGGACTAGATTGCGAATAATCTAGCTAACGAACAGCCGTTCATAACCTATCTGAAAATCGTAAAAATACTATTATTACAAGGAATAGAATATGCGCCGAGTGGTTATTACAGGAGCTGGGATCGTCTCTTGCATCGGTCATGATTTGGCTAGCGTGACCCAGTCTCTTAAAGAAGGACAATCTGGTATCACTTTTAATGAGTCCTATGCCGAGCATGGATTTAAGTCGCAAGTGAGCGGCAGTATTGATAAAACGGCATTGGATACCTCCAAAATCGATCGTAAGCTCAAACGCTTTTTTAGTGATGCTAGCCTCTATGCTTATGTCAGCGCCTTAGACGCTATTGAGCAATCGGGCTTGCCCCTTGAGATCATTAATAATAATCCACGCGTGGCATTAGTTGCCAGTTCCGGCGGAGCTTCGACCGAGAATATCGTCAATGCGGTAGATGCGATGCGCGAAAAAGGTCTGCGCGGTGTTGGGGCAATGGCAGTGCCCAAAACGATGGGCAGCTCAGTATCAGCGGCACTAGCGACTGGCCTTAAGATTCAAGGCGTCTCCTACTCTCTTGCTTCTGCCTGCGCCACCTCAACGCATTGTATCGGTCATGCCGCTGAGCTCATCCAGCTCGGTAAAGCGGATGTGGTACTCGCGGGCGGTAGCGAAGCGGAGCACTGGACACAGTCTTGCATGTTCGATGCGATGGGCGCGGTCAGTACGCAGTATAACGACACGCCAAAGCTGGCCTCTAGAGCTTATGATAAAGACCGCGATGGCTTTGTGATAGCGGCTGGCGGCGCGATGCTAGTGGTCGAAAGCTTAGAGCATGCTACCGCACGCGGCGCTAATATTTTGGCTGAAATCGTCGGTTATGGCGCAAGCTCAGATGGTGCAGAAATGGTAGCACCAAGCGGTGAAGGCGCAGTACGTTGTATGCAGCAAGCACTAGCGGAAGCTGGTCTTGAGCGCGTAGATTATATTAATAGTCACGGTACTAGTACGCCACTCGGTGATGTCACTGAGCTAAAAGCCATTGCCAAAGTTTTCAATGACGATATCAGTAAAGTCCCGCCGATAAGCTCCACTAAGTCCATGACTGGTCATAGCTTAGGCGCGGTCGGTGCGCAAGAACTGATTTACTGTCTGCTTATGCTACAAGAAGGTTTTATTGCACCAAGCATCAATGTCGACACTCTAGATGAAGACGCCACTGGTTTCGATATTGTCACCCAAAAGCGCGAAACCGAACTCAAGACATTGATGAGTAATAGCTTCGGTTTTGGCGGTACTAATGCCACTTTAATCATTAAAGCGTTCACTGAATAATCTAAATTTATGAGTAACAACAGCTCTTTTATTAAACCTCTTAGCGCAACGCCAGCTATGCCAAATCATAGCTGGCGTTTTGGCGACTTATGTGCCGCGGAGTTATTGCCTATACTGCATCAGCATCTACTCGCTAAAAACAGCGCGGCAAACTGGCAACTGGTTTGGCTCAATAATGACGGCGAGCCAGTTATCGGTCTGCTACCTAAAGTCAGCTGGCAGCTTTATTTTGCGCCAGATTCGCAAGAGTCCTATAAGCTGATCCAAACGTTTCGCGACGATTCTAGGGCGGCAACTGCGGAAAACACCACTTATGAGGCTTGGCAGCAACAGCTCATTGCTTACTGCCAAGATTACGAAAAGCTAGAAAAAGCAGCGCAAAATCCGCTACGCTCGCCTCACTATTATCATGGTCTTATCGGTTTTATCGGTTATGACATCGCCGCGCAGCACTTAAGCCCAGCGGTCACTATGCCAAGCGCTGAGTCGCCGCTTGCAGCGCTCGGTCATTATGATATCTATCTTACCGCAAATAACAATACTGCAGCTGATGGAATACTCTGGTCGCTAAGCTGCAAATCGACTGATAACACAGGCAACGCGATAAAGGATAATGACTCAGATCAGCTTGTCTCTTATCTCGATGCTTTAGAATATAAATTAACTAAAGATCGTAAAGCTGACAATTTGTATGGCCTTAAAGGTGTAAGTCAGCGTACTCCGCTTCTTGCGCCCTTAAAGCTACAGCCTGAGTGGCAAAAAAATGATTATCAACAAGCTTTTGCCCAAACTCAGCGTTATCTACAGCAAGGCGACTGCTATCAAATCAATCTTACCCAAGCTTGGCAGGGTAAGTTAACAGCTTTGACTAATCCTAAAGATAAGACGTCAGCCACCCTAAATTTGCTCCACTATCTGCCTAGCTTACAACGTAATACGCAAGCCCCTTTTGCCGGTTATATGAGCGTCAATCCTTTAAATAACGATTCGCTAAAAGGTGCAGATTTTGAATTATTAAGCTGCTCGCCAGAGTTGTTTTTTACTTTTAGCAAAAACTCTAATAGCAACAAGCACTACATCACCACTAAACCTATAAAGGGTACGATGCCGCGCGGATTAACTATCGAAGAGGATAAAGACTTTGAACAGCAGCTAATCAACAGCGATAAAGATCGCTCTGAAAATGTGATGATTGTCGATTTATTACGCAATGATCTAGGCAAATACGCTAAGACTGGATCGGTCAAAGTACCGCAATTATTTGCTATTGAGAGCTTTAGTAATGTCCATCACATGGTCAGTACTATCACTGCTGAATTAAAGGCAGACACTCATCCCTTGATGGTATTATTTGGTAGCTTGCCAGCAGGCTCGATCACAGGCACGCCCAAAAAACGAGCGGTTGAGATTATCTCAGAACTAGAAATAGCGCCGCGTGGTGCTTATTGTGGCACCTTAGGCTATATGAATTTTGATGGCAGTGGCCAATGGAATGTGCTGATTCGCACCTTGCAAGCGACAAGGCTAAAAGACGGTAGTAAACCCGTCAGTTTGTGGGCAGGCGGCGGCATCACCGTTGCTTCAGATGTTGATGCCGAGTATCAAGAATGCTTAGATAAAGTTGGTAATCTGCTTGCGGTTTTAGCACAAGCAGAATGCTCATAAAAACTTATCTTAATAGCCAAAAATAGTGCTTTGATTAAGCTGTCAGCTCTTTTAACGCAGTAACGAGACGCTGATGCTGCTCAGCGGTTCCTACCGTAATACGTAAATATTCCTGAATACGCGGCTGATCAAAGTGTCTAACGATGATGCCTTGTTCACGTAACGCGCTTGCTATACCGCTAGCATCACCGTCATGGGGACGCGCAAAAACAAAATTAGCTTGCGATGGCAATACGTCAAAACCTAAAGCCGTCAATTCGGCAGTCAAAGAATGACGCAAATCAATCACTTGCTGACAAGTCTGCTCAAAATACTCAGTATCCAAAACACTAGCTCTCGCACCAGCTTGCGCGAGCTTATCTAACGGATAGCTATTGAAGCTATTCTTCATACGCGTCAACGCTTCAATCAACGAGGCATTACCAAATGCCATCCCTACTCTGAGGCCTGCAAGCGAGCGCGATTTAGAAAAGGTTTGGGTGACTAATAAATTATCTAGCTCATTAATCAAGCTCACCGCTGAAACGGGCGCTGCAGAATCTGCTGCATCAACTTGCGCAAAATCAATATAAGCTTCATCTATGACAATAGTGGCATTGGGATGTTCGCTCGCTAGCTTGCGGATATCTGCAAGGGAGAGTAATAAACCCGTTGGCGCATTGGGGTTGGCAATAATAATACCGCTACAAGGCTGACGATACGCATCAGGATCAATACTGAAATCAGCTTCTAGCGCGATCTTTACCAGCTCAACCCCAAAAGTTTGAGCATATACCGGATAAAAGCTGTAGCTGATATCAGGCGCTAGTAATGGACGCTCTTTCATAAAGAAGCTGGCAAATATTAAGGCGAGTACTTCATCTGAACCATTGCCTACGAAAACTTGATTGGTATCGAGGTCATACGCTCTAGCTAAAGCGGCACGTAAGTCGTCAGATTCAGGCGCAGGATATAAGCGCAGCTCCTTAGCTTGCTGCGTAAGCACAGCACTGATCGCTTCAGTGACTTTTGGTGAGGGCGGAAATGGGTTTTCGTTGGTATTAAGCTTACATAAGTTATCGTGTTGCGGCTGCTCACCAGGGGTATAAGGTGATAAATTACGCGCTTTAGTGGACCACAGCCTAGTATCTACTTTTATTTCACTCATAAGTTATCCTACTATTATTCTACTCTGACAGCGATATTACCAATACCGTAATACGCTGTTAGAAATCCCCAATTAAAAAAAGAGTTAAAAATGATTAACGCTATGTCATGATGACGGTTTATATGTCATAGAGGGTTTATTATATCTATTAGTACGTCTATATTTTTATACTGTCATTTAGTTATTTATAAAGTCTTACTGGTAACGATAACGAGCCGAACGCGCGTGTGCTTCTAAATCTTCGCGCTGCGCTAAGATATCAGCGGTCTGGGCTAAAGGCTTACTACCTCCTTCACTACAATAGATTATAGAGGATTTTTTTTGAAAATCATAAACGCCTAACGGCGATGAAAATCTAGCCGTGCCTGAAGTAGGCAGGACGTGATTGGGCCCAGCGCAGTAATCGCCGATAGCCTCTGGGGTATGGCGACCCATAAATATCGCCCCAGCATGACGAACATCATCAAGCAGGCTATCTGGATCATCAACAGACAGCTCTAAATGCTCAGGCGCAATCCGATTAATCAGTGCCATACCGTCTTTTCTATCTTTGACCAGTATCAAAGCGCCACGGTTTTGCAAAGAGTCGCGCGCGATATCTGCTTTAGGTAGCTCGCTCAAAGCCTTATCAATCTCCGCAGCGACTTCGGCTAATTGCTCACTACTGGTAGTAACAAAGATAGCTTGGGCAATACGATCATGCTCAGCTTGTGACAATAAGTCCATCGCTAGCCAGTCGGCACGGTCGCTTGCCTCACCTTCGGCATAAACCAATACCTCAGAAGGTCCAGCAATCATATCGATGCCCACTTGACCAAAGACTGCGCGCTTTGCAGCGGCGACATATTTATTACCTGGGCCTGTGATCTTATCTACTTGTGGAATCGTTTCAGTACCATAAGCTAAAGCAGCTACCGCCTGCGCTCCTCCTACAGTAAAGACTCGATCAACTTCTGCCAAATGCGCGGCAGCCAATACCAAGGGATTGAGCACACCATTAGGCGCAGGTACCACCATGATGACTTCACTCACGCCCGCGACTTTCGCGGGAATAGCGTTCATCAATACTGAGGATGGATAAGACGCTAAGCCGCCGGGCACATAGATACCGACGCGATCAAGCGGCGTGACTTTTTGACCCAGACGATTACCCAACTCATCTTCATAGTGCCAGCTGTCTTGTACTTGACGCTCATGAAAATCCTTGACTCGCGTAGCAGCGGTGTTCAGAGCTTCTTTTACCTCAGTATCAAGCGTCGTAAAAGCTTTCACTAAAGATTCTTGTGAGACTTCTAGCTCGGCCATTATTGTTGCAGGGTGCTGATCAAATTTTTGTGTTAACGCTAATACTTCGCTATCACCATGAGTGCGCACCTGCGCAATGATATCATCAACGGTCTGTAGTAAATCAGCGTCGTTAACAGTCTCAAAGGCAAGCAAGGTAGATAGCTGCTGCTCAAAGTCACTATCTTGAGTCGTCAATTGGCGCATAACTGGATCCTATAGTTGAGCTGACAATGAGTCGATCAGCAAAATGTTAAGCGATTTCAAAGCAACCCTTAACCACGTAAAGTATTATTTATAGTCATATTCTTGCTTACATAACGAGCCAGCACAGTAAAACCAGTGTAGCACGCCTTATATAAAATGCGGCACTAAACTGGTTGCTACGCTTAGATAATGAGGTTTGATATTATCAATGGATAAAAACCTTAAGCTAAGAAGCAGCTGTTATACTGACGCTGTTATACTCTCTTTAAAACTATCTAAAATAGGCTCAAGTAAAGCAAATTTGCGCTTGTAACTGACTTGATTGACAATCAGCCGCGAAGAGACGTCACAGATATGATCGCGTGGCTCGAGACCATTTGCAATCAAGGTATTACCAGTGTCGACCACATCGACGATCAAATCACCCAAACCGACCAAAGGCGCAAGCTCCATCGAGCCATAAAGCTTGATGACATCAACTTGCTGACCCTGGCTGGCAAAATAAGCGCGAGCAACATTGACGTACTTAGTGGCGATACGCAAACGGCGATTAGGTAGAGTTGCGCCCTTAACACCAGCGGTCATCAGCTTACATTGCGCAATGCGCAAATCTAAAAGCTCATAAACGTGGTTGGCGCCATGCTCAAGTAGGACGTCTTTGCCTGCTACCCCAAAGTCAGCGGCGCCATGCTCTACATAAGTAGGCACATCGCTTGCCCGCAAAATTAGTACGCGCACATTGGGGTTAGTGGTTGGGAAGATAAGCTTGCGCGATGCACTAGGATCTTCTAACAAGTCCACCCCTGCTGCTTGTAGTAGCGGCATGGTTTCATCAAGAATACGACCTTTAGAAAGCGCTAAGGTCAGACCATTAAACTCATTGTCCACTTCGTTTAATAAAGCACTGTCTTGTTGTTTTTCTTTATTTCTAGTCATAGCTTCCAGTCATAGTTTTTTCTAAAGTTTAAATATGATTTAAGTAGTAAGTGTCAGTTTTAAATATTAAGCGTCGATTCATATGGCTTTGATCTAGCAGTCTTCTGACCCTTTAGCAAACACAGCGCTCGTATTATCAGTATCAGTCATTGCTGTTGATACGCTCAATGTTCACGCCTAAAGCGCGTAGTTTATTTTCAACGTCTTCATAACCACGATCGATATGATAAATACGGTCAATAAGGCTTTCCCCTTCAGCCGCCGCTGCCGCCATCACTAGCGACATAGAGGCACGCAGATCGGTTGCCATCACTGGCGCCGCTGTAAAGTTCTCAACGCCCTTCACGACAGCTGTATGACCATCGACTTGAATAGAAGCGCCTAAGCGATTGAGCTCTGGCACATGCATATAGCGATTTTCAAAGATATTTTCAATAAAGGTGCTTGTGCCATCAGCAAGGCAAGAGATGGCCATTAGCTGAGCTTGCATATCAGTAGGAAAGCCTGGGTGTGGCTGGGTACGAATATCAACGGGCTGCGGACGAACACTCATCTGCGCGCGAATCCAATCCTCACCTGTGGTAATCAACGCGCCCATCGACTCAAACTTTTCTAGGACAGGAATCAACAATGCAGCCGACGTTTTCTTAGCGAGCACATCACCGCGCGTCATCAAAGCACCGGCCAGATAAGAGCCTGTCTCGATACGATCAGGTACCACTGAATACTCACAGCCTTGTAAGCGCTCAACGCCTTCAATGGTCATCGTCGCAGTGCCAATGCCACTAATTTTCGCGCCCATCGCTACTAGCATATTGGCTAGATCGACGACTTCTGGCTCGAGCGCACAGTTACCGAGAACGGTCGTTCCTTTCGCTAAAGCGGCAGCCATGATGACGTTTTCAGTACCACCAACCGTCACCATATCGAAAGAAAACTTACAGCCAATCAGCTTACCGCTCTTTGGAGCTTTAGCTTTAACATAGCCATTTTCTACGCTGATCTCAGCTCCCATCGCTTCAAAAGCTTTAAGATGCTGATCAACAGGACGTGAGCCAATCGCACAGCCCCCTGGCAAAGATACTTCGGCTTCACCAAAACGGGCTAGCAATGGCCCTAAGACCAAGATAGACGCACGCATGGTTTTAACTAAGTCATACGGCGCATAGAAGCTATCTATATTTTTAGTATCACAAGTCACCGTATCGCCATCTTTATGGATATCGATTCCCATACCACCAATGAGCTGAACCAAGGTGCGTACATCTTGCAGTGAAGGCACATTATGCAAAGTCGTTGGGGTCTCGGCTAATATCATCGCCGCCAATAACGGCAAAGCGGCGTTTTTAGCACCGGAGATGGTGACTTCACCTGCAATACGACTGCTTCCGGTAATTAAGAATTGATCCATAAAATGACAACCTAAGGGTAATTATGATGATAAGTAAAATAGACCGAAACGAGTCTAGCAACACTAGCTAGTGAGCTGATATGTGTTAGTAAGCTTAGCTTTGGGCGTAACGTTTTAGCCCTTTGACTGCACTTCCCATTCAGCAGGCGTCAAGGCTTGGATATTAAGCGCGTGTATATCACCGCTTGCTATCTTGTCATTGACTAACGCATAGATAGCTTGTTGGCGTTGTACGCTGCGCTTGCCCTCAAAGCTTGCATCCACTACGCGTACATCAAATTTATTACCTTGATTGGCTGCTTGAATAAAAGCGTCTGGATAGTGCTGCTGTAAAAATGCGATTAAATCATCAGCGTTCATGCTCATAAAGTATCCTGTATTCTTTAAGATGTTTTATTTCAGTATTTTTATGTCGGTGGCGACATTATAACAAGAGTTTGACTCTCTTACAGTATTGTCTAGCACAGTATTGTCAAGCAGCAGCTATTTATAGCATTAGTTATAGACTGCTTATAAAGCAACAGGTAAAAGCTAGTGCTGAAGCCATAAAAACATTGGCTGCTTTATCAATAGGGTCAGACTTTTCTAGTCGAGTTTTTTATTGAGATAACTCAAAACTTGGGCACGCACATCATTAACCCAGCGCAGTGGTGGTGCCATTGCCCCAATACTAGTGGCATGACTGGCGCCTTTTATCTCACCATTTTCAACCGTTGCGCCGTAATCTTTGAGAGCCTGAGTCATTTTCACAGTATTAGTGTCATAAACGGTTTTATCATTCTCGGCGGTCAATAATAGATAAGGCGGCTGTGGACCTTTGATTTGTCGATCAGGCATGACCTCGTCAGGCGTCGCATCATTGGCAAAGGCGCTGGATCCGCCATACTTTCGAAAGTCGTAGCTATAAGGCCCAGCAATACCGATAACGGCGGTGATATCGTTTGGGCTAATGCCATAAGGCGCTAAAAAGTCCTCGTTAGACACAGCCGCGACCACATTGAACGCGCCAGCTGAGTGTCCGATCACCGCTAAGCGCTGTGGATCGGCATGTAGGCTTTCAGCATTTTTATAACTCCATGCGATGGCCTGCGCGGTGTCTTCCACAAAATCAGGATAGACATGCTCAGGCGCTTTACGATAATTAATGACCGCCGTAACATAACCGGCCTGCGCTAAGCTTTGACCGACAAAGGCGTATTCGTCTTTATTGCCACTCTCCCACGAACCGCCATGGACGAAAACCACCATAGGATAACTACTGGTAATCGTTTTTTGAGACTTCATCGCTTGTGCTAAAGGCTTGGGATAGTAGACGTCTAAATCTTGCGCTGGCTCGTCACCATACAAGATGTCTTTACTGACCGTGACGCCACCACTAGCGGTCAGGCCATTGACTATCGCCAATGCGGATAATGCTTGCGCTTGCTGAGTGGCCAATACCATACCGCCAAACGCAACCGCGGCCGTCATCCCCATCTTTACAAGCTTAGATTTCTTTACGAGCTTAAATTGACGTGACGGCTCAGAGTTTTCACTCGCTGATTGGGTCGCATCGGTTGGCTGCTTCATGATCTACTTTCCTGTTATTCTGGATTCATCTGTTAAAGTTAAGAAGATATCTTTATTTATTCTTGTGCTTTTGGAGGCATTAAGCTGCGAGCTTCTACAAGATGTTATCGCTTCTACAACAGTAAATAGCTTAATGGTTAAAGATAATGAAGTCAGATAAGTCCTGTGATAATGGTTAGCATTCTTGTGAATATTCAGCTTATCCTACCGTCTACTCATCTTGGTACAAGTCCACATAAGGACTAGAGGAACTAGGTGCTGTTTGTGTATCTTCAGGAGCGTTAATAGTCTGGCCATTATCAGCGGCGGGGGCGACAACCGCGCTGTTAGTAGAGGATGGGGTTGGGGCTCTAATAACTGCGGTGGCGTTTGGTATCGTGACATCTACATTAGTAGTTAAAGTAGGGTCAGTCATGATGTCTTCATTGCTGATAGTCGCGCCTATATCATTAACTAAGGTCGTAAATAACACTAGCTCTGTGATGCCTGCCGTATCATTGGCGATATCGATTAAATTACTCTGCTGGGTTGGGGTCATCCGGCCCATGATATAGACCACGCCGTTATTAGTTACCGCTTTGAGCTGAGAGGACTTTACCCCATCGCTCGCCGCGACTTTTGCCAGTAGCTTTGAGGTGATATAGCCATCTTGTACCGTTGAGCTATAACCGCGAGCGACACTAACGATAAGCTCGTTATAGACTTGCCGCACATCAGGCATCGACTTGATGACTTGCTCTATTTGCGATTTCAGCGCCTCAGTAGGAACTTCACCGCTCAGCAGTACTTCACTATTGAAGCTATCTATGCTCATCCGGCTGTTTTGCTGCAAATTCTCTTGTAAGCCGTAAACATTAATTTTGGCAGTGTGCTCTATACTACGATCAAGCAGACGCTGCGGAATAGTACGCTCAGTGACTGGTACGCCATAAGTACCATTGGTGCTATTCGTCAGATAGTTAGTCGTGCAGCCGGTGATAGCGAGGCTAGTCATCACTAGGCTAGTCATTATCATCTTGGCACACGGTTGACCACTTAAGGTGTTTGAGATAGCAGCGAGCGGGAACATCCTTATCATTATTGACCTCTTGGAGCATGATTGTTAGAGCATGATTAATACGATTTTATGACCTTTATAAGTCTTTAAAGAGTTTAGCTACTTTACTTAATTTTTACCGTTAGTAGTTAGGTTTTTGGTAACGGTATCTGTTAGCGACTTAGCTTGTAACCCTTAAGTTATAGCACCTGATTACCGCCTTTCATCTAAACCTTGATGACTAAGCGTTGATGACTAAGCGTTGATGAATAGATATTCGGCTACCAAGCCTGTGCTGCAAAAGCTCCTTGTAGCCATTCTGGCCCCGCACTGAGCGCAGCGTCTTTTAGCTTGCGATGAGTATCAGTCGTATCATAAGCAATGACATCAAAGCGGCACTCATAATCGGCGTAGTTAGGATGCTGCTGCAAAAAATATTTGGCAGTCTTAATGATTCTATTGCGCTTAGCCGCCGTTATGCTGAGCGCGGCATCACCGAAGCTGGATATTCGGCGTTGCCGCACTTCGATAAACACTAGAGTCGACCATGATTTCCCGGTCTCTAGCATCACTAAATCAAGCTCACCTATTTTAGGCTGTTGCCAGTTTTGTGCAATCAAGATAAGCCCTTTTGCTTGCAGATATTCACAAGCCTGATGCTCATAGTGGCTGCCCTGACGCTGTTTGGGGGAGGTCAGTAGTAGCGGTTTATGTTCTGGCTTTTTATTTGGCTTTTTATAGGTCATAGCCTTCATTAGTCTGCGCAACATTTCAGAATTATCATAGCACAACATGCTAAACTAGCTAGGTTTTACCGCTTTTACTTTTTGCTCAATAGCGTTACTTGCCCATAAGTTTAACTTTTTATTCTAATTATCTATAGCGATTTGAGGTTTTCATGTCCACCCTTACAAAGATGCCAGCGTGTTTGTATATCGTTGCTACCCCCATAGGCAATCTTGCTGACATGACTGCGCATGCGATTGTTATCTTAAAACAAGTCGACATTATCGCCTGCGAAGACACTCGCACTTCAGGCAAGCTGTTGTCACATTTTGGTATTCATACTAAAGCCGACAAAGGCAATGAAACCGATACTAATCATGATAATGGCAAGACAGAAGTACGCGCAGAGAGCGACGCAAATAAAAAAGCCCACAATAAACTTTGGGCGTATCATGAGCACAATAGCGCGATTCAAACGCCAAAAATCATTGAGATGATCGAGCAAGGGCACTCCGTCGCGCTAATCAGTGATGCCGGTACACCTTTGGTCAGTGACCCCGGCTATCAATTGGTACAAGCTGCTCATGATGCTGGGGTAAAGGTATCGCCTATCGTCGGTGCTTCAGCCGCTATCGCTGCGCTCTCGGTAGCCGGTCTGCCCTCCGATCGCTTTAGCTTCATTGGTTTTTTAAATGCGAAGACTCATGGCCGCCAAAAACAATTAGAGGCGCTAAAGGCGCGTACAGAAACCTTAATATTTTATGAAGCGCCGCATCGCATTGTGGCAAGCTTGAGCGATATGGCCGCAGTATTTGGTAGCGATCGAGCAGTCACTTTTTGCCGTGAGCTGACTAAGACTTTCGAGACGGTGCATAAAACAACGCTTGGAGACTTGGTTGAGTTTGTCAAAGCCGATGACAATCAACAGCGCGGTGAGATAGTCATCGTTGTCGCAGGAGAGGCTAGCGCTCAAGATAGCGACGATATCAGCATCCATGATGAGCTTTTAGAGCGCCTGCTTTTGGACTTGTCAGTCAAAAAAGCGGCAAGCTTGGCTTCCGATATCACTGGAGTCAAAAAGAACGCCTTATATCAGCGTTTACTTGAGCTACAAGCGTAGCGCCCGTTATGATAAAGACAGTCTGTATTTATTTCGCTGGTTTTAAAATAGCGTTCTAGCATTCAATTAGGAGAAGTAAGCCATGTACGATGTGATAGCAATAGGTAATGCATTGGTCGATCACGAATATGTGTTGAGTGATGCCGCCTTAGAAGAGACAGAATTAACCAAAGGCAATATGACGCTCGCGGCGTTTGAAGAGCAGCAGCAATTGCTGGCTTACTTTCAGCTGGCCAATATCGAACCGTCAAAACAAGCGGGCGGCGGCTCAGCAGCTAACGCTATGTACGCCTTTGCCAGTCTCGGCGGCAAGCCTTTTTATGCCTGCCGCGTTGGCGATGATGAGGCTGGAAAATTTTACTTAGAAGACTTACATAATGCGGGCGTTGCCACCTCAAAGCGATCGATTCATGCCGGCGGTGTCACCGGCTCATGCGTCGTGGCGGTGACAGATGATGGTGAGCGCACCATGCAAACTTATCTTGGCACCTCAAGCGATATCAGCGAGGAAAACGTCAACTTTGAGGCGTTAACAAAGGCGGATTGGCTCTATTTAGAAGGTTATCTTGCTATGTCAGAAGGTATTCAGCCTGCTATGACTAAACTGCGCCAGCAAGCCGGTATTCATAATGCCAAAATAGCCGTCAGTTTTGCCGACCCTGCCGTGGTGAAGTTTGCCAAAGAAGGCCTGCTCAATATGCTCGGTAATAAAGTAGCGGTGATATTTTGCAATAGCGAAGAGGCCAAACTGTTCACTGAAAAAAAGCAGATCAAGGCCGCCGCTCGCGCCCTTCTCAACTATTGCCAGACTGCGGTAGTGACCGATGGCGCTAATGATACCATCATCGCACATAAACCTGATAACCAAACCGCTATCGAGATCCATAAAGTCCCTACCCCAAAAGTTATCGACGTCATCGACACCAATGGCGCCGGAGATAATTACTCAGGGACTTTTTTATATGCCTTATCACAGCATTACTCCCTCCCTGAGTGTGGACGTCTAGCCGGCGAGGTATCAGCACAAGTGATCCAGCAGTTCGGTCCACGTCTAGAGTCGCAACTCTATAAAGATATAGCGCGGCGCGTACTGACTGCTTAATTAGCTTTGATTACTTTTTGCTTTCAGTACTATTAGCTAAAAGTATTAAAATAAAAAATCCCACCTCTAAAGAGACGGGATTTTTATTTTAGCGAATCATGTTATCTAGCCAAAGATATAAAGCGAGCTATCTAAAGTACTAAGCTTTAGCCAAAGCTTGCTCTAAGTCCGCTTTGATATCTTCGATATGCTCAATACCAATAGACAAGCGCACCATATCTTCGGTGACTCCGGCTTGCTCTAGCTCTTGACCGTTTAGCTGTCGATGCGTGGTGGTCGCAGGATGACTCGCTAGCGATTTAGCATCACCGATATTGACCAGACGCGTAATCAGCTGCAGCGCATCAATAAAGCGCGCACCGGCTTCGCGGCCGCCTTTTACGCCAAAGGTTAAAATCGCTGACGGCGTGCCTTTCATGTATTTCTGCGCTAAAGCGTGATCAGGATGATCTTCTAGACCTGCATACTTGATCCAAGCAACTTTATCATGACTTTTTAGATACTCAGCGACCGCTTGGGCGTTTTGGACATGGCGCTCCATGCGTAGGCTTAAAGTCTCAATCCCCTGTAAGATGCCAAAGGCATTGAGCGGACTGAGCGCCGCCCCGGTATTACGCAGCGGTGCGACCCGAGCACGAGCAATAAAGGCAGCAGCGCCTACGTCTTTGACAAAATTGACACCATGGTAACTAGCGTCCGGCTCGTTTAGCAGTGGAAAGCGCTTCGGATGATCGCCCCAAGCAAATTGGCCACTATCGACAATAGCGCCGCCGATTGAGGTTCCAGTGCCACTCATGTATTTGGTGAGCGAATGAATGACGATATCAGCGCCGTATTCAAACGGACGGCAAATAGCTGGAGTAGCAACCGTATTATCTATCACTACGGGTACGCCATATTCGTGTGCGATGTCACTCACCGCTTGGATATCGATGATGTTACCCAGCGGATTACCGATACTTTCAGCGAATACCATCTTAGTTTTATCATCGATGAGATCACGAATCGATTCGGGGTCTTTGTGATCGAAAAAACGCACCTCAACGCCTTGACGCGGTAGCGTATGAGCAAAGAAGTTATAAGTGCCGCCGTACAAGGTCGATACCGCAACGATATTATCGCCCATCTCACAGATAGTCTGCACCGCGTAAGTAATCGCTGCCATACCAGAAGCAACCGCTAAAGCACCAATACCGCCTTCTAGCGCTGCGACCCGCTCCTCTAATACTGCATTGGTCGGGTTCATAATACGAGTATAAATGTTGCCCGCGACTTTTAGATCAAAGAGATCTGCGCCGTGTTGAGTGTCGTCAAAAGCATAAGAGCTTGTATGATAAATCGGTACCGCAACGGCCTTAGTGGTCTGCTCAACGCTATAACCAGCATGAATCGCTAGTGTCTCTAAACGCTGATGATGGCTACCGTTTTCTGCATTTTCCTCGCTCATGATGTGCTCCTTATTAATTGCGATTTCTAAGTTAGTTAAGTTATTAAATCTCTAAAAAATCATTCGATTAAAAAGCTTATTCAATGATAATCAAATGTTAGGCATAAAAAAAGCTGAGTTAATCATAACCCAGCTTCCTTATGAAAAGAATAGCGAATTTTTTATTACTTAATGAATAAATATCATAAGCAAAGAAAATTAACACCCCATCTTTATGCAGAGCTTATTTATAATAAGCATTTTCGGTACGAGTGTGATCGGTATCATCAACGACTTGGGTCAATTCTGGAATTTGTTGCTTAAGCTGCACTTCCACCCCTTGACGCAGAGTCATATCGACCGCTGAGCAGCCCTGACAACCGCCACCGAACTTCAGCACTGCAGTCAGGCCAATGCCCTCTTCTTCGATAAGTTCAAGCAATTGCACATCACCACCATGCGCGGCAAGACTTGGGTTAATCTCTGATTGCAGCACATAGTTGATACGTTCCTCAATACTGGCATCAGCGCCTACTTTCGGCACTTTTGAGTTCGGTGCACGGAAGGTCAGCTGGCCACCGAAACGGTCTTTATTATAATCAATGACCGCGTCTTCTAGATAAGGTACAGAAGCAGCATCAATAAAGGCCGCAAAATTATCATAGCTGAATTTTAGATCCGCGCTATCTTCTTCGCCGGGCTGATTGTAGGCCATACAGCACTCAGCACGCGGCGTACCGGGATGCTCCACAAAGATACGCACACCAATACCGTCGGTACCTTGTTTGGCGAGCAAATCTGCTAGATAGTCTTGCGCCGACTCAGTAATAGTAATATTACTTTTAGCCTCAGTTTGCTCGGTATCAAGAGCAGACTCAAACTCTGCTTCATTGCTAGTAGGGGCGCTTGCAGTTGGATTCTGATTGCTTGTATTTTGATTACTCATAGTATTTCCTGTGCGTTATGACACCGACGCATGATTGCTAGCACCGTTGTGTCGTCAGTTTGCATACCTATCATTGAAACGGTTTTAATTTAATGGCTATAATTTTCAAAAGAATTTAACCTATTAACGTAAAAATTGATTTTGTTCAAAAATACCAGTGTCTATTATGATTTTAATCCATAGCATTTTTGCGAACTGTTTTTTACTGAATAATAACCTTTGAGCGCTATTATAACCCAAATAGGCTTTAATTCCGACCTCGCTACTGTGATTTAATCGTCATCACTACTTCCTTTATATTAAGGCAATAATATTGATTATCAAGCCGCTATCGTTATAGGATATGACACCTCAGTACTTAAGCAGCACACTACCAGTATTAAACTCATATAGTCAGCAGCTGAATAGAAAACTGGTAAGGATTAAAGCGCGCTACTGATATAGATTTTACGTGTGTACTGTTATCTTTCGATGCGGCATAACTGGACTTTAAAAAAAGGCCTCCCAGTAGCGCTATGTCACTTTTAAAAGGCATCAACTAGAGCGACTGCGAACACGTCTTATACCTTTACTTATAAGCCACTATTTTATGATTGATGAAGACTTAACTTTAGTAACCAGCAAAGATGGCGAAAAAATCGCTGTTTGGAAAATTACTGATAAAACTGTCAATAAACCGTCACAAACGACGATAAAGAGACAAAATATCTTTTTGACTCATGGTACTTTTTCGGACAAAAAAGTCTGCCTAGGCATCGCCAGTTATCTAGCAAGCCTTGGCCATAGTTGCTACATCATGGAATGGCGCGGTCATGGTAGCAGCTCAATACCTAAGAGTAGATTTAACTTTGAGAGCGTGGCCACTCACGATTATGAGGCTACTTTTCGCTACTTATTTGACGATCTCAAGCTTGATAACTTGCACTGCGTCACTCATAGCGGCGGTGGTGTTGGTCTGGCGATGTTTTTAGTGCAGCATCCTAGTTATATCACCAAGCTTAATAGTATCAGCACTTTTGCTTGCCAAGCTTACGGCGCTGTCCTAAACCCTATCAGTTACGCCAAAATTTTTGCAGCAAAAATCTTCACTAAGATACTGGGCTATATGCCTGCCAAAAAGCTCGGTCTTGGCCCTTTTAACGAAAGCTACTATACGATGACGCAGTGGTATGACTGGAACTTACAAAAAAACTTTAAAAGTAGTTTTATTAAAAATAAAGACATCGATAAACAATTTACCCCTTCAGATGAACGTTTTGATTATCGGCAAGGTATGGCAAACATTACTACGCCTGTTTATGCAATCAGCGGTAAAGGCGATCTATTCATCTCCCCGACTCAAGGCTGTCAGCTATTTTTTGATGAGTTTGCCAATGCACAAAATGTCTTTATCGAGTATGCCAAATCCAGCGGGCACTTAGAAGATTACGATCATACACGCGTCCTTATGAGCCGCAACGCCGCAACGGAGATTTGGCCGACAGTGGCCGCTTGGATCGAAAAATATAACCGTTAAATTTCATCGTTCATTACTGTCAGCGGTACAAAACATCTTTGCACTTGTCAGCCACTAAGCGCTTGTGTCAGTATTGGCGTCATTATGCATTTTTTGAGTAATAGTAAATACGCTTATCGTAGGGAAAAAGGTTTATGAGCGCATCAGCAGCCAATACTAACAATAATAAGCACTATAAATATCTGGTTTTTATCGGACGTTTTCAGCCCTTTCATTGCGGACATAAAGCGGTTATCGATGAGGCTTTACAGCGCGCAGATAATGTCATTATGCTGATAGGTTCTGCTAACTTGCCGCGTAGCCTGCGTAACCCATTTTCGGTCGCTGAGCGTACCGCGATGATCAAAGGCGCATATAGCGATAAAGATGCCGCACGTATTCATTGTGTGGCGCTCGATGATGCGCTATACAACGACACGCGCTGGTTAAAGTACGTACAAGCAGGCGTCAGATCAGTCACCGATGATTTGAGCGCAGATATTGGCTTAATCGGTCATTCAAAAGACAGCTCTTCTTACTACCTTTCGCTCTTCCCGAATTGGGCTTCGGTCTCTGTGCCTAATTATAAAAACCTATCGGCAACGCCTATTCGCGATAGCTATCTGATGGGTGCAATGCCAACCCCAGAGCGTACGCCTGAGTCCACTCGCCAAGTGCTAAAAGCGTTCAATAAAACGGACGAGTATCAGCGGCTGCACGAAGAGGCAGGCTTTATTGATAAATACAAAAAACAATGGGAATCCGCCCCTTACCCACCGACCTTTATGACTGCCGATGCACTTGTGGTGCAATCAGGACATATCTTACTCGTTGAGCGTCGCAGTATGCCAGGACGTGGTCTTTGGGCGCTGCCAGGCGGTTTTCTCAATCCAAAAGAAACCTTGTTTGATGCTTGTATCCGTGAGTTACGCGAAGAGACGCGTCTAAAGGTGCCTGAGCCTGTGCTACGTGGTTCGTTTCACAGTCAGCATACCTTTGATGATCCCTACCGCTCTGCCCGTGGTCGTACCCTTACGCAAGCTTTTTATTTACAATTAAAGAATGATGCGAAAGGTTTGCCGAAAGTGAAAGGTGGTGATGATGCTGCCAATGCTTTTTGGTTACCACTAGCTGAACTAGATGCGAAGATGATGTTCGAAGATCACTATGCGATTATTACTAAGATGGTTGGGCTTTAGTTAATTATTCAGTCGTTTGCATAAAAATTTTCAATGCCCAAGCCGATAGACGGCAAGGGTTTTTATACCTCATTTAGAATTTTAGCAAAATGAGGTTAATGGATAAATTGTTAAACGTCTGGGTTATAGAGGGAAGCAGATGTACCTCTAGCACTTCAAGTCACTCTATAGCTCAGACATAACGCAAGTGATTCATTTTATTCAAAGCAGAGGAGTTCTGTGATGTACACCAGCAATTTCAACAATCTTATCTTAAATTCTGACAGCTACAAAACCTCGCACTGGGTACAATATCCAGCGGGTAGCGAGTATATGTCAAGCTATGTCGAAGCGCGAAAAGGCGACTACGATGTGGTGTTTTTTGGTCTACAGGCTTTTATCAAAGAGTACTTAAGCCGCCCTATCACTCAGCAAGATATCGATGAAGCCGAGCTCGTTATTGAAGCGCACGGCTTGACCTTTAATCGTGCTGGTTGGGAGCTATTACTAGAGAGACATAACGGCTATCTACCGCTACGTATCGAAGCCGTTCCCGAAGGTAGCATCGTACCTGTGTCCAATGTCGTCTGTCAGGTCGTCAATACTGATCCTGAGTTTTATTGGCTACCGAGCTATATCGAGACTGCATTACTACGCGCTATCTGGTACCCCTCAACGGTGGCTAGTGTCTCTTATTACTGCAAGGGTATTATCCGTAAAGCATTAGAGAAGTCCGCTGATAATACGGACTCACTACCCTTTCGCTTGCATGATTTTGGCGCTCGCGGCGCGTCGAGTTTTGAATCGGTAGCGCTGGGTAGTTTGGCGAACCTAGTCAACTTTTCGGGTACCGACTCGATGACAGCTTTGGTCGCTGCCAGTCGCTGGTACGGTATGGATAAAGAGATGGCGGCTTTCTCTATTCCTGCCGCTGAGCATAGTACCATGACCGCTTGGGGACGCGATGGCGAAACCGCCGCTTTTGCCAATATGATTGAGCAATTCGGCGGCCCAGATAAAGCCTTCTCGGTGGTGTCTGACAGTTACGACTTATGGAATGCTATCGACAATATCTGGGGCGATGAGCTAAAAGAAGCGGTCAAAAACATGGGCGGAACCTTAGTGATTCGCCCTGATAGTGGTGAACCGACCAAAGTGGTGCGTGAAGCGTTAGAGCGCTTAGCAGTAAAATTTGGTACGACTATCAATAGCAAAGGCTATAAAGTATTGCCAGATTACGTACGCATTATTCAAGGTGATGGAATCAACGCGCAAAGCTTAAGCAAAATCGTCGATGCAGTGATGGATGCTGGCTTTAGCGCGGAGAATATTACCTTTGGTATGGGCGGCGGCCTACTACAGCAAGTCAACCGCGATACAATGAGCTGGGCGATGAAAGCTAGTGCCATCTCTATCGATGGCGAATGGAAAGACATTTATAAAGACCCGGTGACTAGCCACTCAAAACGCTCAAAAAAAGGCCGGCTAGCTTTAATAAAGGACAATAGCGCTCAGCTAAAGACCGTTAAAGTAGATGAGCTTAATAAAGGCGCTCAAAGCTTACTTCGTGAGGTCTATGTCGATGGCAAGCTGCTAGTCGATGACACCTTAACCACTATTCGGGAGCGTACGGGATGGTAGCCCATTCAAAAACTAAAGCTGCAATGTCTACTAAGCTCTCTACCACGGCAAGAGACGTATTACTGGCTCCCATTTACCTGTATCAAGGTAGTAAGGTAAAACGCGACACCGTGCGTCTGCCTGAGCCTGAGGGCGAACGTCATGGACAAGTGAAACTTACAGACGCGGCTCACCAAACTATAGGCGACAATAACCGTATCTTAAGCGTTATGGTGGTTGGTGATTCGGCAGCGGCTGGAGTTGGCAGTCAAACCCAACAAGAGGCTCTAGCAGGCAAACTGATACCCGCCCTACAGCAACAAGCGCTAAACAATCAAGCCTTTGCTCAGCAGTTTGCTACGCTGAGTTGGTCGGTACAGGCGACAACGGGGCATACTAGCTTTGATATTTTACGTCGCTTGTATGTCATGCCAAAACCTAGTCAGCCACTTGACGTCATGGTAATAAGCGTTGGGGTTAATGATACGACAACTAAGGTCGCAGCAGCTGAGTGGCAGCAGCGACTTGAAGCGATTATTACTATTGCCCAGCGTAAATTTGCAGTGCGTCAGCTGATTTTTGTAAGATTACCGCAAATGGAACAAATGCCCGCATTGCCGGCGCCTTTGAGTCATTTTGTGGGAGCCAAAGCCACAAAGCTCGATGAGATATTGCAGCAAGTCTGTAGCGCACATGATAGCGTGACGTATATGGCAACCGACTTTGCACGGATGTTAAACGAGCATTCAAACGGTGGTCCTATTGATATCTCAGTCATGTTTGCTGATGATGGCTTTCATCCCAGTAGCCTTATGTATGGTTATTGGGCGCAGCAGTTGGCGGAGCTTATAGCCGAATTATTTGACACCTGAGCGACCATCAATCACAGTATAGAAGTTAAAAACTGTTATGTACGCATAAAAAAACCGCTGAATATTCAGCGGTTTTTTTGGATTACACTTCAGCTTTAATACTAAACTTCAGCTTTAATACCTGAACTGCAAATCGTTCAGTAAAAGCCAATTATTCAGCGTTAGTCGCTTTTTTGCTACGACCACCAAACGCGCCAAAGCGTTTGTTAAAGCTTGCCACACGGCCTTCAGTAGAGCTCTTACGCTGCTCGCCTGTGTAGAACGGATGCGATGCACTTGAGATATCCAGTGGATAGTATGGGTATTCTGTACCTTCATATTCGCGAGTGGCTTTTGTATTAACGGTAGAACGCGTCAAAAAGTACACGTCAGCGTTAGTGTCATGGAATAAAACTTCTTGGTAATTTGGATGGATATCTTTACGCATAATAAACTCTCTTAAGTCCGATGTATGCTGCCTACTTATTTAAGCGTTGAGCATACGTAACTGAGGCACTAAGCACATCTATAAGTCTAGCAATTGCATCACTGGCTTATTCCAGCATCCAACACCACACTTTTGCTCTCTTAGCCTTTCCCCAGCGGGAAAATTGAACCGCGATTTTAACGGTTTTTGGGTTTTTATGCAAGTTATAGATATATGATAATCTAGAAATATAACCATTATCGACAACCTAAAAGCGCGTTTTAATTAACCTTAGTTTCATTAGAAAAAACAGAAGCTATCGGTATCGACAGCTCCTGTTTTATTGATTCATGCTTTTTGCTATTAATTTATCTCTATATTAACGGGTACGAACCACGTGCCAAACGTTTTTGACATTATCACCCATCATATCGCCCGCTTTTTTGTCTTTGACAAAATAATATAAAGGCTTACCGTTTACGGCCCATTGATAGCTACCATCGTCACGCTGAAAAGTTGAATATTGACCTACGCTCATCGCGCTGTTTGGCGCAGTCAGCGCAGGCCACGCATCCAAACAGCCGCCTTTACAATTAGACATATTGGCAGTATCTTTGTCAAAAGTATACAAAGTCATGTTGTTATTAGAGCCTACTAGCACTCCGTTTTTACTAGTGACAGGTACGGTTTGGGTTGGGGTCTTATTCATACTCGAGAGATTAGTACCAAACATATTGTCTATAGTAGAGCACCCTGTGAGAGCTAATACACCGCTCATTGCCGTTAACATCATAATGTTTTTCATAGTTACTTCCTTGTTATTTAGGTTTGTATTTTATTTAACCACAACAGTCTCACTCTCTAATATTCGTCATTTTTAAGCAACTCAATTAGCGAAGAAGTTTCGAATATAGCATACCCAGTCGGCTAACCCTTTGTATTCCAGCCAGCCTTTACAAAAACGAGAGAAATCTATAAGTTTAATCACTTGTGTTTCGGCCTACTATCAAATCGAAATCTAGTTAAGCTACATTAAGCAGTAGATTTTGCTATAAAGCCGAATGGTAACAGCCACTCTCATCACCTTCATTTCTCGTACCTTTTTTTGGTTTTTGCTGACAAAACTAATGCAACTTATTACGTATTTACTGCAATATATTTTTTAATTATTTATACAATAGATATTAATAAGATAAGTACAGCTAAACAATGGCTGGCGCAGAATTCTTTTTGATCTGGCTTTCGTTAGCGCTATCAACGCTATATATAATCAGTTAAAAACAAAACTATTATGACTCTATTGAATGCGCTACTGGTATAGCACTTCTAAAAGATATCTACTATGGGAGTGACGCTTGCAGTTAAGGTCTTATATTGAACTTCGCGTGCTGCGGACGCATATCTTTGATAACCCTTTAACTAACTTGCCTTTATTAGGTTAAAGCTCTCGATAATTAAAAGCATTAGACAATATTTTAAAATTTCAGTGAAAAATACTAACAGAATGTGGCAACTAAAGCCGCCAAACCGATAAGAGCAAAACCATGACACTATTAGCTAATTATACTAAGTCACAACAGCTTGCTAACAACTCTAATCATAAAATGGCAATGAGCAATGACAAAGCCACCAAGCGCGTTGGTATCTTAGGGGGCGGTACTGCTGGTGCTACTATTGCTATTCGCCTTGCGGATCTAGGCCTTGAGACTTATTTATTTGAGAAAAAAGCCTCCTTAATTGATGGCCCGCCTATGTGTCATCTACATGCAGGTGGCAACTTATATCGCGAGATTCCTGATGAGGACTGCGTGGCGCTATTGAAACAGTGTATTGATATCTTGCGCCTGTACCCTTACACGATGGACGTGCGCCCTACAGTATTTGCGGTTCCAAATCGAGATGAAGGTCTGCCTGAGGACTTGTTACCGAGGCTTGATATTTTGACCCAAGCTTATCGTGACTTGATTGCACAGGACCCTAACAATAAGGTGCTTGGCGAGCCTGAGGACTATTATCAACTTTATAGTCACGAGCAGCTCATTGAGCTGTCTGAACGTGAGCAAGTGGCAGTGCCTAAAACCCTTGATGAATGGGTGATTCCAGCAGCTAAGCATTTGGATCTCAATAAAGTAAAATACCCACTGATTGTCGTACAAGAATATGGCTGGAATATCTTTCGTTTAGCAGCTTCAGCGCAGCTGGCGCTTGAAGGTTATGACAACGCGCATGTTTTTACCAATACACAAGTGGCACAAGTAAGTGCTGTTGAATGCAGCGACTGTAATAACGCCAATCATCATGTCAGCAAATGGCGCATAGAGTATCAGCAACAGGATAAAGATAGTACAGATCAAAATGAGTCTATTGAAGTTGATTATCTAATCAATGCTTGCGGTTTTCGTACCGGTATTATCGACGATATGGTCGGAGTAGATGTTGAGCGTATGGTTGAGTTCAAATCCTCTTACATCACTCACTGGGAAGATGCCGGTGGGCAAATTCCAGAGATCATCGTCTATGGTGCGCGCGGCACGCCAGAGGGAATGGCGCAGCTGACGCCTTATCCAGGTGGCTACTTCCAGATTCATGGTATGAGTAAAGCGATTACTCTGTTCGATGATGGTTTAGTAGCTTCTAGTGAAAACAGTGCACAGCCTAAACTGCCTTCCCAATATCTGCATTATATCGAAGACGGCTGGGATAAAGCGCCGTTGCAGGCTCGTAGTCAGCAAGCGATTGAATACATAGCAGAGTTTGTACCGACTTTTAACAGTGCGCGTACAGTAGGTAATGCTCTGTACGGTGGTCAGCAGATACCCGGTAAAGATGATACCTTGCGCGTGGCGGATGTCAGCCTCTATAAGCACTTGCACTATGCTCGCGCTGAAAACGTCAAGGCTTCTTCGACTTTACTTGCTGCTGATGAAATCGTCGCTCAGTTATTAGAGATTGGCTTATTAGAAAAAAACTTAGCCGCTAATACCGCTCGTTACACTCATAATTGGTCTTATTTAGCGCACAACGATAGCGCAGCCGTCCATGAAGTAGCACAAAAGCTCGCAAAACAGCGCGGTTTCCCCGTAGCGATGGCAGGCGTTAACCACGGTATTAGCGAGTTGGCATTAGATAGTCTGACGACTGCTGAGGTTTAGATTTATTGTCTTTATACCCTTATCAAATAATCAATATCGATAAGACTGGCTATAGAAAAAGCGACCGTTACTGGCTGTAACGGTCGCTTTTTAAAGATGTTAACTGAGTTTGATGATTAGCTTTAGCGACTAAGTATAAAGGTGGTTTAATTACCAACCATCTTTTTGGTATCTACCTCATCTTCGATAGTCACGATGGTTTGTAACAGTTCTATAGCTTCGTCAATGGTGTTACAGACGACTAAGCGCTCCAGATCTTGTTGCTTCATAAAGCCTTGCTCAGTAGTGAACTTCAAATGCTCAATCATGCGATCATAAAAGCCATTGATGTTAAGAATAATCATCGGTTTTTCGTGCTGATAGAGCTGACGCCATGTGGCGATTTCCATAATCTCCTCAAGCGTGCCAAGACCGCCAGGCAAGGTAATAAAGGCATCGGCATACTCTGCCATCACCGTCTTACGCGTGTGCATAGTATCAGTGAGATGTAAACGAGTGAGACCTTGATGGGCGATCTCGTGCTTGAGCATAAAGGTTGGAATTACGCCAACCGCTTGCGCGTCGCTCTTGATGACTTCATCAGCGACTGCGCCCATAAGTCCGATACTAGCGCCGCCATAGACCAGTCCTAGACCGTTGTTAGCCAAAGCACTGCCAAGCTCACGCGCGGCCTGCTCGTATATCTTGTTATTGCCCAAGCGCGAACCGCAGTAGACTGCCACTAGAGGCATACTCAAGCTGGATTTATCGACCGCTTGCTCTATATTTGAGATATCATTACTGGTAATAACTTCATAGTTTTCATTGTTGATCTTCATTTGCATCATAATATGTCCTATATTTTATTTTACTGTCTAATTCGCCTAGTCTACTATGTATTTTACCATAAGCCTTATCGTCAGATGCCATCAACGACTTCTCACTACTCAACAACGACACTTTTAAACCTTTAGGATATGATTATGCTCGATAACGATACTCTTGCAACGCCTGCAGCGACCAACTCAGCTGTCAATGATATCAACGATTATACAAACAATAGTGAAGATAGCGCCATTGAGAGTTATCCTTTGACCATTATGACTGAGCGTAATCAGCCGTTAGCAGCAACGGTCTATCATCCGCAAACCAAGACCAATTCTGAGACAACTCTTGCGATAAAAGCAGCGGTAATGATAGCGCCAGCGACAGGTATCAAGCGTCAGTTTTATCATAATTTTGCCACTTTCTTAGCGGAGCAAGGCTTTGGAGTTATCACCTTTGATAATGAAGGCATCGGTCAGTCTTTATCGACTACTCTAGCTAAGTCTGATGCTTCTCTCATTAGTTGGGGTCGCCATGACATGCCAGCGGTACTTGATGCTTTGCAGTACGAATTTCCAGAGGCCAGTTATCATCTCATCGGGCACAGTGCTGGGGGTCAGCTCATCGGGCTGATGCCGAACTATGCCGCTTTGAGCTCAGTATTTAATGTCGCGTGCTCATCAGGACGCATCAAAAACTTAGAAATGCCTTATAAGCTTAAAGCCATGGGTTTTATGGACGCGTTTATTCCGTTGACTAATTTAGTCTTAGGCTATACGCCTGCGGACAAAATCGGTATGGGCGAGCCGCTACCTCGCGGAGTCGCACGTCAGTGGCGTGAGTGGTGTAATGGCGCAGGCTACATCAAAACGGCGCTAGGGAAAACTATTCATAATCACTACTATGATGAGCTGACTATGCCCTCAAGCTGGCTTGGCTTTAGTGATGATGAGATTGCCAATAGTGAAAATATGGACGATATGATTAGAGTATTTACTAGCATGCCCGTAGAAAAACACTATCTAAACCCTAAAGATTTGGGCGTCAGTCACATCGGGCACATGCGTTATTTTAGTCGTAAAACTTATAGCAAAGCGCCGCAGCTCTGGCAGATGGCAGTAGATTGGCTGAATAAAAATTCATAGGCTTTAAAGAGTATTAATAACTAACAGAAGATGTTTTTTGGTTTGCAGGACTAGCTTATAACTTTTCGGCTTTTTCCGCCTCTACTTGCTTCGTCAATGCTGTATACAACGTCGGCTGCATATTGTGGATATTCCCCAGCATCCACTTTATATAGCTGATAGGCACGTCTTTTACCAGCTTACCTTTGTGCTTACCAAAAGGCATTCTACTGGCGGGGCTAGCGGTATTAGATATCTTATGCGCAGCGGCAAAGTTGGTTGGCTCAATCTCTAGGCGCGCGCAGCAGGCTTTATAAAGCAAATAACACATCCGCGCGTCACCTAGGGCATCGTGAGCTTTGATGGTCATCTGCTGCGCTTCATCTTTACCTAGCAGCTGCTCGATGCACTTTGACTGACCATAGTAGCGCCATTCTGGAAAGGCGGCACGCGCCAGCCTAACAGTACAAATCAGCTTGGCAGAGGGCTGACCAATTACGCGCCAATCAAAGCGCACATTGTGGCCAATCAGATACTCCGGCAGCTCAAACTTATCCAACTCAAAACGCTCACACCCTGCGACATCATCGTCGGTAATACCATGAACCTTGATGACTACCGGTGATATCGTGCGGCCACTATTAAAGTACTTCATCCACTCAAAACCCGTAGCGACATTGATAGTCGCCACTTGAATAGGACGCGGGTCACGGCCTTGATCGGTTTCAGTATCGATAATAAGGGCGGTAGTCAATACAGTCATAAATTAAATGAGTCACAAGTTAAGTGAAAGACAGTTAACAAGCGTCCATCGCTAAACATGAGGGCATCTTGCAGGTTTACGAATTGCTCATGCTAATCTTAGCAAAAACAGCTTAGTATAAAGATATATTATACCATTTGCTAAAATTACAAGAGCGCGTCATGCCATCATCAAAGCCACCGCCATTACCTAAAACCACTAATCCAAAAGCCCCAAAACGGTCTCCGATAGCTCGTCTGCTAAGCCTGTTAACTAGAGCGGCTTTATTTTTTGCGCTACTGTTCGTCGTGGACAAAGTGCTACCGAATCTTCGCTGGCAAACACAAACCTTTGTTGTTGCCAAGTGGCAGCAGGTAACTTTGCTCCAAGAAGAACTGCCTACTGAGAATAGCTTGCCCAGTCCGCTACCCGGCCAGCATTTGACCGATACTTGGGGCGCCGCTCGCAGTGCAGGACGCAGCCACGAAGGCATTGATATCTTCGCTGAGCGTCACACTCCCGTGCAAGCCACTACCCATGGCATTGTGTCTAAAGTAGGTGAAAACAACTTAGGCGGGCGAGTTGTAGTCATTGTTGGTCCTGGCGGTGCGGGACATTATTACGCACATCTAGAAGAGTATGCCGAGATCAAAGTCAATGACTGGGTGGAAGTCGGCGATGTTATTGGCTACGTGGGTGATAGCGGCAATGCCAAAGGTACACCGCCGCATGTACACTACGGGATCTATATCAAAGGTAGCGCGGTCAATCCCATCCTTTATTAGTAAAAAATTAGAAAAATGCTAAATTAGCCCACTTCTAAAATAAAATTCAGCGGTCCGTCATTGATACTCATCACCTGCATATTCGCGCCAAATTTACCCGTCGACACTTTGGCATATTGAGTCTCGGCATAAGCGACTAATTCAGCAAATAGAGACTTTGCCGTCTCAGGACTCATCGCCCCGCCAAAATCAGGGCGACGACCTTTATCCGTCTTCGCCATCAAGGTAAACTGCGAAACCAATAATAAGCCGCCACCGACTTGCTGTACATTCTGATCAAGCTTGCCAACTTTCGCGGGTTCACTCTCATTTTCAAAGATACGATAGGTCAGTATTTTATCGATCATGCGCTTCGCCGTTTGGAAGTCGTCATCAGGGCCAAGACCGATATACGCTAGTACTCCTTGCTCGATTGCGCCAACGCTTTGACCATCGACCTCGACACTCGCCTGCTTTACTCGCTGAATAAGCGCTTTCATCGACCACTCCTTTATGGCTCTTGATATATGTTGTGTTAAGTATGCAAAGATAACTTATGCACACACAGATAAAAGTAGATCATGATAAAATAAGGGTATTATTATCATTATATTTAGTTGTTATTTTTAATCTATTCTTAGGTAGCTTTTATGACTTTATTTACCACTCTGCAACAGTTTGTACCGCAGCAGCAATTAAGCAAAGCCGCCGGGCGCTTGGCCGCTAGCCGTCATCCGCTAGTCAAACGCGCTTTTATTCGTAGCTTTGCCAAAGCCTACAACGTGACACTAGAAGAATATGAGCGTGATAGCTTTAACGCTTATGAGAGCTTTAATGACTTTTTTACCCGCGAGCTAAAAGACGATGCGCGCACTATCGATAGTACTGCCGGTGGTATCGTTAGTCCTGCTGACGGGATAATATCACAGCTTGGGCAAATCAAAGATCATAAAGTCCTGCAAGCCAAAGGCCGTGATTATGACATTGGTCAATTGCTTGCCAATAGCGCAGATGGTGATTATTTTGCGGATGGCAGCTTTGCAACGGTTTATCTTGCGCCCAGTAACTATCACCGCGTACATATGCCTTTTGCGGGTACTTTAACGGCTACTCGTTACGTACCAGGTACGCTATTTTCGGTAAATACGGTCACAGCGGCCAATATTCCCGATTTATTTGCGCGTAATGAGCGGCTAGTTTGTATGTTCGATACCGAATACGGTAAGGCGGCAGTGGTACTGGTCGGCGCTATGATTGTCGCAGGTATTGAAACGGTCGCAACAGGTAAAATCACGCGTACCGATACTATGCAAGAAGAAGCGCATAATATGAAACTTACTAAAGGTGATGAGCTTGGTCGTTTTTATCTCGGCTCAACCGCGATTGTAGTCCTGCCAAAAGCAGCAAAGGCGGATTGGCAACAAAGTATGAGCGCAAATTCGGTCGTGCAAATGGGTCAGCTCTTAGGAACGGCTAAAGCCTGATAAAAAAGGCGCTAGCCTGTTATTAGCCACCCCTGCTCGGTTGCATAATCGAGTTGGGCGCTCATCCAATGATGAATAGTTGGAAAGCTATCTTTGATAAAACGATGGGCGGCGGCCACTTGCGAGCGCCTGATACCAAGCGCTCTCCAAGTCTTGCCTTGGGTCTGGATATTTAATAAAAAAGGCAATAAGCGGTCGACGACTTTAAGCAGTTGAGTCTCAGCGCTATCTCCAGTTTCTTGCTCTTCCCAAATTTTGCTTAGATGTGCTATACCATTGCCGCGCTCGTGTTGTAGGCGGGCTATGCCATCGCGCTCTTTAATATGCGCATCCTTACGAGTATCTGCGTATAAAAAAGTATCACCTGCATCAATCTCGCCCAAATCATGAATGAGCGCCATCTTCAGTAACTTCTCATGATTGACCTTTAGTTCAAACGCTTCAGCGATGGACCAACACGCCATTGCTAAATGCCATGAGTGCTCAGCAGAGTTCTCTACTCTTAACTCATTGGTATCAGTATTTTGGGTAATGTAATTACGGCGGTTGACGTGTTTTAGTGCATCAAGCTCTAACAGAAAATGAGTGATATTGTCCATGTTTCTAGCAGGATGACTATCGTTAGACTGCGGACTGACTTGACCGTTAGCGGACGGGCTAGCATACACAGAAGCCTTAGCAGTGGATGTAGCGGTTTGATGCAAAGACATAAAAACTCGTTGGTTTGAAGCGTTAGTATTAAGAGCCTGTAATAATAGTACTTATGGATGCTGCTGTATACTACGCGGCAGCATCGCATTTATTAACATCGTTTACCAAAGACGTACTATGGAGACGACTGCCTTATAACACCCAACCTTATTATTTAATTAAATTGCTAATGGTCTTAAAAGCAGGGTCTTTACTGCTGCGGCAGAGCTCAAATAAGATAGATTCAACGGTAGTGATCACTCCGCCCGCACGGCGAATACGGCGAATGGCTTGCTTTTTGTCATAGGCAAAGCGCGAGCCCACAGCATCGCCGATAATGACAGGCTGCATGCCGTTGTCTAGTAGATCAAGCGCGGTCTGCATCACACAGACATGGGTTTCAACGCCGCATAAGATCACAATACTGCGGTTTTGCTGCGCTAAGTGATGCCAAGAGTCATCATTATCACAGGCACTAAAAGTGACCTTTTCAAAGCCTTTGGCGTTACTGCCTTCTAGCACATCGGTAATCTCAGGCAAGGTTTCGCCTAGTCCTTTTTTATACTGCTCATTGAGCATAATGGGGATATCGAGCGCTTGCAGACCTTTGATCAAAGTCACTATCTTTTTAGTGATCTTGTCGTGATCTAAGATATGCGGCGTCAGGCGCTCTTGAACGTCGACAACCATAGCTTGGGTATTTTCGCGGGCGATACGGTAAGTCCGATCAGTAATCATAGTAGGCATATTACACTCCTTGTACGACTGTAGTCGTGTACTACAGAATCCTATAATATAAATTTATTCTCTACTCTTATTTAGGCATAGTTTACTTAGGGCGTCAATGAGATAGTCTATCTTAATAAAAGAAAAAGACCTTGCCGTTGATGCAAAGCCTTTATTTCATCATCACATTTCATTATTTAATTAGCTTAAATCAGCCTCTAGCCCTATCTAAATACCATACCACCATCGGTAAGAATCGTTTGTCCTGTGATGTAGTTGGCATCCTCCGATGCTAAAAATGAGACTAAGTTTGCGACATCTTCAGGCTGCTGAGGACGACCTACTAAGATTCCAGCTGTGAACTCGTTCCATGCTTGCTTGGGCTCATAGCCTTTATGATCAACGAACGCTTGATCAATTCGCTCCCACATCGGCGTATCAGCGACTCCAGGACAATAGGCGTTCACACGGATGTCGTACTCTGCCAGTTCTTTCGCAGTAGCGTAAGTAAAAGAGCGTACCGCAAACTTAGTGGCACAGTAGAGACTTAACATCTCGTAAGACTCATGTCCGGCAATACTACAAGCATTGATAATCTTACCGACGCCCTCTTGCTGCTTCATTTGCTCAGCGGCCGCTTGCGTCCCAAAGATGACACCTTTGACATTAATATTGAATAACTTATCGACTTCTTGTTCTTCAATCTGTAAAAAAGGCGCTACCGACTCCACACCTGCATTATTGACAAACACATCTATTTGACCAAACTTGTCTACCGCCTGTTTGACGAGGTTAAACTGATCATCACGATTTGCGACGTCGCCTACTACCGCAGTAACCTCAAAACCAGAATCCTTAAGTGTCTTTTCTGCTTGTTTAAGATTGTCTTCATCAATATCATGAATGACGACTTTAAAACCGTCTTTGGCTAATCGTGTCGCAATAGCGTTGCCTAAACCTGCCGCTGAACCCGTGATAACCGCAACCTTTTTAGCGGTCGATGTTTTATTAGCTGACATAACTGACTCCTTGTCATTGAGATATGTTCTTAAAGCATAACACTTTCATAATCAACTCATATTGCAAACTCAACAACAAACACCAAAAAGCCCCCAATCATTACAATTGGGGGCTCTGCATTAAAAAAATTAGTATTTAAGCGTGAAAGGCTATCTAATCATTAAATAGCATTAAGGCTTAAACGCGCTCAATAACCGTAGCGATACCCTGACCTAGACCGATACACATGGTCGCAAGGCCAATCTCAGTATCCATCTGTTCCATAGCGTTAAGTAGAGTCACGGTGATACGTGCGCCTGAACAGCCAAGTGGATGGCCTAAAGCGATCGCGCCGCCATTGATGTTGATGATGTCTTGCTTATTTTCTAGGCCCATAGACTTAATAACGGCCAAGCTCTGCGCAGCAAAAGCTTCGTTGAGCTCAATCGTTTGTATATCTTCTAGGCTTAGGCCCGCACGTTTCAGTGCTTTTTGTGATGCTGGTACAGGACCATAGCCCATGATAGCAGCGTCACAACCGGCGATACCCATGCTGCGGATACGAGCACGCGGCTTAAGACCTAAGTCTTTGGCTTTTTGCGCGCTCATCACTAGCATAGCGGATGCACCGTCAGATAATGCTGATGAAGTGGCCGCTGTTACGCTACCTTTTGGATCAAAGGCGGGACGTAGCTTTTGCATCTGCTCCATAGTTGCATCCGGGCGAATGACTTCATCGACCGTGCAAAGCTGCAGACGACCTTGGTCATCATGGCCTTCGATACCGATGATTTCGTTATCGAAACGACCCTCAGTAGTCGCTTCCCAAGCGCGGCGATGCGACTCAAGACCGAACGCATCTTGCTCTTCGCGGCTGACATTGTTCATGCGTCCTAGCATCTCAGCGGTCAGGCCCATCATGTTAGAGGCTTTAGCATAGTGCTTAGAGGCCGCTGGGTTTAAATCAATACCATGCATCATACCGACGTGACCCATATGCTCGACACCGCCAATAATGAAGGTGTCGCCTTGGCCAGTCATGATTTGCGCCGCTGCCGTGTGCAGAGCTTGCATCGATGAACCGCATAGACGGTTGACGGTTTGGCCACCGGTAGTTTTTGGGATGTCAGCTAGCAGGCCGATGTTACGACCGATATTCATACCTTGCTCTAGGGTCTGGTTGACACAGCCCCAAATGATATCTTCGACGTCATTGGTATCGAAATCATTACGCTCGACTAAAGCGCGAACCAGCTCAGCTGATAGGCTATCAGCACGCACATGACGGAACATACCGTTTTTGGTTCTTCCCATTGCTGAACGCACACCGTCGACGATGACTACGTCTGTTGGACTTAAAGTTGTCATACTGTATTCCTTTTCAATTTGTTGTCAGCGCCGTAACGCTTAGCTTGATGGATGGTTATTGTTCATCCTCAATAGTCAGCAAGCTTACGGCACTTATCCTAATAGATTATCTATACACTGCGGTCTATATACGTTTAAGACTCAATTACGCAACAGGGTAGAATCTCTCACCAGCCGCTGCCATATCACGAATCTTTTGCGGCGCTTCATAAGCTTTGCCAAGGTGTGCATATTTTTCACACAGTGCAAGATAGTTATCTAGACCCAATTGATCGATGTAACGGCACGGGCCACCACGGAATGGCGGAAAACCAACACCCATAATCATGGCCATGTCCGCCTCAGCAGGTGTACTGACGATATTATCTTCTAAGCAGCGTACCGTCTCATTACAGAAAGCTAGCATAGTGCGATCGATGATCGCTTGATCGTCAAACTCTTGCTTGTCGCTATCAGTTGTAGCTTCTAGCAGCTTATAAGTGGCTTCGTCAGCGACTTTTTTCGGCTTACCGCGCTTATCGGTTTCGTACTTATAAAAGCCAACGCCGTTCTTCTGACCTAGACGCTCATTCTCATATAGATGCTGGATAGCGCCTTTATAATCAGGGTTCATGCGATCAGGGAAACCTTCTGCCATCACTTCTGCACCGTGGACACCGGTATCTAAACCGACTACGTCGATTAGGTAAGCCGGACCCATAGGCCAGCCGAATTTTTCCATGACTTTATCAACATGGGCAAAGTCAGCACCTTGCTTAAGCAGTAAGTCAAAAGCGCCAAAGTACGGGAATAGCACACGGTTCACTAAGAATCCTGGGCAGTCATTCACGACGACGGGCACTTTACCCATTTTAGTCGCTAGCGCTACCGTCGTAGCAACCGCTTCTTCTGACGACTTCTCACCGCGGATAACTTCGACTAGCGGCATACGGTGTACGGGGTTAAAGAAATGCATACCGACGAAGTTCTCTGGACGCTCAAGCACTTCTGCTAAATGCGTGATAGATATCGTTGAGGTATTAGAAGCCAAAATCGCGTCTTCTTTGACTAAGCCTTCGACTTCTTTGAGTACCGCATGCTTCACTTTTGGATTTTCTACTACTGCTTCGATAACGATATCAGTCTCGCTAAAGTCGCCATAGTTTAGTGTTGGACGGATGCGGCTTAAGGTTTCGCCCATTTTCGCAGGGGTCATCTTTTTACGCTCTACCATTTTGCCAAGCAGTTTACTCGCTTCACCCATACCTAAATCTAATTGCTCAGATTTGATATCTTTCATGATGATCGGCAAGCCTTTGCTAGCAGCTTGATAAGCGATACCGCCGCCCATGATGCCGGCGCCGAGTACCGCAGCTTCATTGATTTCGTGCGCTTGTTTGCTGTGTTTTTTAGCAAGCTTTTTGACTAATTGATCATTTAAGAATAGACCGACTAAGCTTTCAGCTTGCGGCGTTTTTGCCGCTTTGGCAAAGTAAGTGGCTTCGACTTCGATAGCCTTGTCACGTGGCAAGTTAACGTGCTTCTCGATCGCTTCGATAGCGAGCGCAGGCGCAGGATACTGCTTTGGATTGGCTTTAGAGAAGATCATGCCTTTAGCGCTATTGAACGCCATCGCTTGCTCAAGCTGGTTTAATTTAACAGGATTGAGCTTTTCTTCACGTTTGGCCTGCCAATCAAGCTCGCCTGAAATACATTTTTTGACCAAATCGACAGCGGCATCTTGCAAATCATCAGCCGCGACAGTGGCGTCAACCAAGCCTAATTTTAGCGCTTCTAGTGCTTTTTTGGGTTTGCCAGTAGCAATAAGCTCTAAGGCATTATCGATACCGATGACGCGAGTACTACGCACCGTACCACCGAAGCCTGGGAAAATACCCAGCTGAGTTTCAGGCAGGCCGATGATGGCTTTTTCGCTCATCACACGGTATTCACATACCAAAGTCATCTCACAACCACCACCTAGCGCCGCACCGTTGATCGCGGCAACTTTTGGGAATGGCAGGTCTTCAAAACGATTGAAATTATCATTGACCTTAACGCCCCAGTCTTTGATCTCATCTTCTGGTTTTTGGAATGAAGCGACAAATTCTGTGATGTCAGCGCCGGCGATAAACACACCTTTACTTGAAGTGACGATAAGACCTTTCACATCGTCGGCTTTTTCTAAAGCAGTGACCGCTTCGTTAAGCTGTTTGTTGGTTTCCATGTCAAATTTATTAACGCTCTCACCTTCAGCATTAAAATGCATATTAGCGATGCCATCCTCTAGCATGCTTACGGTAATGCGATTTCCTTGATATACCATTTGAAACTCCTTGCTGGGTTATATGATTTATAGGACTACAAAAGCTGATTGATACAATCAAAGCTTATTAAAAGGTACGTTTTTAAATGAAAATTATCGTTGATAGTTATTAGTAAAAACCAATAATTAGTAAAAGACTAATAAAATGAAAGACTAACGGGTTAAGTTTATCTGTTAGAGCATACAGCAATGTGTACTGCTATCAGTGCCCTTTAGCCTGTATCGACAATCAGTTTAGGGATTATAACCGCGACTGTCACAAGCTAAAGCCGGACTCGTAAGTCACTCTTAAAGCGCTAATAGCCATTTACCTCTCCTTCAATATGCTTTATCTGCATAGCAGCGCCCTAGAAGGATCGGTTATCTGACCCGTTATTATCAAGCCTTAACGGTTATATTATAAAAACATATTGGCGCTACAAATTAAATCATCAATACGTAACGAAAGCTTAGCCAATCTTGCGCGCCCGCTATATAAGCCGCTATCACTATCATGCTAAACTAAGGCCATTTTCGCTTTTGTCATTTCACTTAGTCCTTGGTAGCTTTATGTCTTATCCCTCCACTCCGCAATTCGTTCCTTTTGACTCTTTTGAGCAGCTCTCAAGCTCGTTACGCGTGCAATTAGCCGAAGATATTGAAGCGCTATTTACCTATGCTGATTTGCCAAGTCCGTTAGATGAAGCTTGTCGCTATGTAATGACCGGTGAAGGTAAGCTGGTACGACCTTTATTAGTCGCCAGTGCTTTTGCTAGTGTTATCGCTGCCGCTGATAATGCAGCCTCAGCTGACGAGCAAGCTAAAACGAAAACTATAATGCAAGACAAGCCAGATGATTTGGCTGCTCTTTTGCGCCATGAAGCGCATTATGATATGTGCCGAAGAGCGGCATTAGCGGTGGAGCTATTGCACACTTATTCGCTAGTACATGATGATTTGCCTTGCATGGACGATGATGAGCTGCGCCGTGGTCAGCCCACCGCTCATATTGTCTTTACCGAGGCGACCGCTTTGTTAGCAGGCGATGTTTTGCAGACGCTGGCTTTTGAAGTACTGAGCGCCGAGATCGCTACCTTTGCGCCTTTTAATGACTTGATAGCCAGTAAGCTTTTGGCAGTATTTGCACCGCGAGCGCGGCGTATGGTGGCAGGGCAAATGCTCGATCTCAATGCAGAAGCGAGTACAGGCATATCGCAAACGGATTTGGAAGCCATTCACCGTGATAAGACCGGCGCGTTAATAGAAGCAGCGCTGCTGATGGGCGGAATATGCGCCGGTGCTACAGCGCCGCAGCGGATGGCACTGCAGGACTGTGCCCAGCATATTGGTCTCGCCTTTCAGGTACAAGACGATATCTTGGATGTGACGGGAAACACCGATGATCTAGGTAAACCGGCTGGCAGCGATGAAAAACTAGACAAATCAACCTATGTCAAGCTCATGGGCGTAAATGCAGCCAAAGACTATGCGCAGTCGCTGTTTACAGAGGGTCGCAGTGCAATCATTCGTGAACTAGGTGATGACAATGCGATATTAGCGGTTATCGAATGGCTTTGGCAACGGAAAAAGTAAGGCAAAACCCATAATCGTAAGAACTAATAATCAAAAGAGCTAATAAAGATTTTTAATAAGTAGCCGTTATGACTAATCATTCTACTCCTACCATATATTTAGGCACTGGTGGCTACAGCGATACCGACCTACTCGGCACACTATACCCAACAGGCACCAAAAAGACCGACTTCCTACGTGAATACGCTAAGCAATACGGCGCGGTCGAGATTAACAGCACCTTCTACGCGCCTATCGGCCAAAAAGCCTTTGCCGGTATGATTAATAAAGCTTATGAGCAAGCGGATAGTGAATTGAAGTTTGCAGTAAAGCTGCATCAAGACTTTACCCATGCCCGTAAAGGCACTGCCGAACATGCGCAAGCTTTTCTCAATGCCTTGACGCCGCTTATCGAAGCTGATGCTCTTGCCCCTCTATTATTACAGTTCCCGCACGGCTTTGATCGTACTCGCGAGCACCGTTTATATTTAGCCAATCTAGTCAGTTGGTTTGGCGATTATCCTCTAGCAATTGAGTTTCGTCATAACGCATGGCACACCCCGCAAGTGGTCGATAGCTTTAAACAGCAAGGTCTTATTTGGTGTAGCGTCGATTATCCCAAAGTCAGCGGACTACCGCCGTCCAGATTAATATTTACTGAGCGGACTGGCTATCTAAGGATGCACGGCAATAATCTGAACTGGTGGGATGCCATGAGCGCCGCCGACCGTCATGATTATCGTTATAGCCAAGAAGAGATGATGGCTTGGGCGCAAGCCATCGCCAATCAGCGTCAGCATTTCGATACGCTATATATCTTCTTTCAAAACACCGTAAATGCGCATGCTTATTATAATATTGCGATGTTGCGAGAGGCGTTAGGTAAATTTGGGTTTGAGGTGTTGTAAAGTAGAATCAAATCTTCTACAGAATATGCAACCATGTATAAATAAGTTATGGAGCAATATATGTTACCAAAATACAAAGACAGTAAGTTTCAGTGCCTTCATTGTAATACTGTTGCGACCCAAGAATGGTTTGATGCTGACGAGGCTGGTACTACAGCTATAGAAATTATTAACCATCTCTATTTAAACTACAGATCAAGTGTTAATGTCACTGGTCAAGAGCATGTCATGAAATTTTTGAACAGGATCGACAATAATTTTCAAATTCGTCTTTATGAATTTGTACCTAAGAACTTCTCAGTAGCAACTTGCGCTGCATGTAATAATTTTACATTATGGATTAATGAAGAGATTGTTTATCCTAAGAAAACCAATATTCAGCCACCTAATGAAGATTTAGATAAAGATATAAAGGCTCTTTACATCGAAGCCTCACAAATTCTTATAGACTCTCCAAAAGGTTCAACAGCCCTTTTGCGCTTAGCACTTCAAAAGCTCTTAAAACAAGTAGGTAAAAGTGGCAAGAACATTAATAACGATATAAAGGAATTAGTAGCAGAAGGTTTGAACTCTACAGTACAACAGGCTTTAGACCTTTTAAGAGTTATTGGCAATAACGCCGTACATCCCGGTCAAATAGATTTAGATGACGATAAAAGTATTGCTCATGGACTATTTAATATTTTAAACTTTATTGCTGACGAACTAATTACTAAGCCCAAAGAATTAGAGGATTTATATAACAGATTAATTCCACTAGAAACGCAAGAGCATATAAAACAACGCGATGGAAAATAATAAATAATTACTCCTTAATATTTAAAATGAAAATGATAGTTCAAACCAAAAAAAAGGACGCCTCTCAGCGTCCTCTTTTTATTTATAAATCAAAAGCTAGGTAGCTTATTTACCTTCAACACCAGCATCTTGACCTTTGTATTTTGCGTTTGCGTAGTCCCAGTTTACTAGCTTGTCTAGGAACGTATCGACATAGTCAGGACGACGGTTACGATAATCGATGTAGTATGCATGCTCCCACACGTCACAAGTCAATACGGCAACTTTATCATGTGCAAGTGGGTTATCGGCGTCGCTAGTTTTCATGATAGACAATTTGCCACCGACTTTATCGGTTACTAGCCAAGCCCAACCTGAACCAAACTGTGAGGTTGCTGCATTCTTGAACTCTTCACGGAACTTATCATAGCTACCGAAATCTTCTTCGATTTTGCCTTTTAGATCACCAGTAGGTTCGCCGCCACCATTGTCTGGCGTCATGCAGTTCCAGTAGAACGTATGGTTCCAGACTTGCGCTGCTTGGTTAAACATCGTTTGCTTGCTGTCATCTTTCGCAGTCGCTTCAATGATCTCTGGTAGCGTTTTGTCTTCTAAACCAGAACCTGGTAGCAAGTCTTTTAATTTGTTTACGTAAGCGGCGTGATGCTTATCATGATGATACTCGAGCGTTTCGGCACTAATATGTGGCTCTAATGCGTCTTTGGCATAAGGAAGATCTGGTAATTTAATATTTGACATAGTTATTTTATCCTTGCTGTTTTAGCCAACGATTCATAGCATTGAATTCTATACCGTTTTAATGATAGAGCTCACTATAAAAGAGTAGACTAAGTTGGCTGAGTTTATTATTAGTGAATATGCACTGGTGCTTATGCACCTTGTTATAAATTCCCTTATCAGAAATCTAAAAAGTTATAACCCTAAAACGAGCTTAATAACTCCGAGTCGCTACTTATCCATTTAAATCAATGTTATAGATTCTAAATTAATAAGAAGCAAACTTAGAGAGTATAAGTCGTAAGCTATAATTCACTGTAGCTTGTAAACCAGTATAACAATAGTCGCGGATGATATCCGTTACTGAATGTTATAGAGCGTTTGCGAATTATTATAGGCTAGCGGATAACGCAGCGTAAATTCTTAAATTTTGGATATATCTTATGAGTACGACTTCTCTAAAACACACACAAAATTTATCAAAGGATCAGTTCAGCGAATTTTCAGCACAAAAGCAATGGGTACTCGCTAGCAATAATAAAGGCAAACTAGCAGAGTTTGAGCGTTTATTTACAGCGGCGAATCTGGACATTACTATCACCCCTCAAGGTCAGCTAAACATAGAGGACGCGATAGAAGATGGTTTGAGCTTCGTTGAAAACGCGATTATCAAAGCGCGCCATGCTAGCCGTAGCAGCGGTTTGCCAGCGATTGCTGATGATTCAGGCTTATGTGTGCCCGTACTCGGCAACGCACCCGGCATCTACTCTGCTCGCTATGCCGGCGAGCATGGCAACGATGCTAAGAATAACGCTAAATTAATTGAGGACTTGCAGCCTATTTGCGCACAGAATCGCACTAATAATAAGGATACACCAATTAAAGGACTGTTTGTCTGTGTCCTAGCGCTGGTCCGTCACGCTGACGATCCGCTACCGATTATCGCGCAAGGTCTGTGGCAAGGCGAGATACTGGACGCGCCTCACGGTCAGGGCGGTTTTGGTTATGATCCACTGTTTTGGTTACCTGAGCTTGAGGCAACAGCTGCGAGTCTGGATAGCGATCATAAAAACCAAATCAGTCATCGCGGACAAGCGATTAGGCAGTTATTGCAGCAATTATGAGGTTTTTGGCGTCCATTTATTGCTTTTAGCAAGCGATTTAGAGCAAATATACCGTCAGGTAACAGATAGCTTTTACTTTAATTAGTAGATAGCTTATACTGTTCTACTTTTAAATTTTATTGCTGCTCGACTTTGACCCTTTTATTTGATAACTGACTGACTAATAACAGTAATCAGGGTTTGCGGACAGCAATAATGGTTATCAGCGCTAAGTATTTGAAGCTTAGTATTTAAAGCTGATATCTGCGATACCCTATTCATTCTAACGGCAATCGATAACTCGTTTATCTTTATCCATATATAAGCGCGATTGGCTATTATTTAAATCATCTAAGGTGTAATTAACATGGCTACAGATTTACAAGTCACAACCAATAAGCTGTCTAACAAAGAGACACAACTGACGGTTAAAGTCCCAGTTGAAAAAATCCAAAATAAGGTCGAAGGCCGTATTCGCCAAGTGGCAAAAACTGCCAAAATTGACGGTTTCCGTAAAGGCAATGTGCCGATGTCGCATATCCGCTCACAGTATGGCGCGGGCATTCAGCAAGAAGTCATCAATGATGTCATCCGCGATACCGTCTTTGAAGCGATCAAAGAAGAGGACATCCGCGCGGTTGGTATGCCAAATATCGATGACGTCAAGCTTGAAGATGACTTCTTAGTCTATCAAGCGACCGTTGAGATCTTCCCAGAAGTGGAAGTACAAGGTATCGATGAGATCGAAGTGGAGCGTCATACCGCCTCTGTAGATGATGCCGATGTCGATACGATGATCGAAAACCTACAAAAGCAACGTCAAGAGTTCGTTGAGAAAAAAGGTAAAGCGACCAAAGATACTCAGGTCACTTTCGATTTTGAAGGCTCAATCGATGGTGAAAAATTTGAAGGCGGATCAAGCGAGGACTTCAAACTAGTTATCGGTAGCGGCCAGATGATCCCAGGTTTTGAAGATGGTATCAAAGGTATGAAAGCTGGCGAAGAAAAGACTATCGATGTGACTTTCCCAGAAGATTATCAAGCCGAAAACTTAGCCGGTAAAGAGGCCCAGTTCAAAATCAACGTTAAACTGGTTGAAAAACCTAAGCTACCTGAAATCGATGATGAGTTCCTTGAGCTATTCGGCGTGACGGAAGGCGGCGTGGATAAATTAAAAGAAGACGTCCGCAAAAATATGGAACGCGAAATCAAGAACGCGGCTCGTAGCCAAGTGAAGCAAGCGACTTTTGATGCGCTACTAGAAAAAAACGAGTTTGATGTACCAAACGCTATGCTTGAGCAAGAAATCGACCGTCAACGCAGCATGATGATGCAGCGTTTCGCTCAGCAGTTCGGCTCCAGCGCTGATAGCTTCGATAAAGATATGCTCCCTAATGAGCTGTTTGAAGAGCAAGCGCTACGTGCCGCTCGCCTTGGTATCATCGTCGCTCGCGTCATCGATACCAAAAACATCGAAGTCGATCAAGATCGCGTCGAGACTTTCATCAAAGAAGCTGCTGAAAACTACGAAGATCCAAATGAGGTCATCGAGTACTACACCAACGATAAGCAGCAACGCGCTAATATCGAATCAGTAGTCTTAGAAGATCAAGTGGTTGATTATCTCATCGAGCAAGGCAAAGTCACTGACAAAGAAGTCAGCTATCAAGACTTGCTAGCTGCTCAGCAACAACAACAGCAAGCGATGTAATAGACGAAAGAACTAGTTACTAGCTAACAGAAGTTTATTAATTATTGTATAACAAAATGCCTCAACAACTCTGTTGGGGCATTTTCGTTAGAGCAATTTACGTTTAGCACTAGTCATCTCCACTACTCATAGATACTTTTTTAGTATCTTTGCCGCCCACCCCTTGATAATTGACTATCAACGCCTTATTAATAGGGAACAATTTATCATTTATAGTTAACTCACTATAACAAGCTAGGCATTTACTACTGCTAGTCAAAAAAGTTACTATTACTGCACTTTTTATTTGTTAACTTTTCATTTATTAATAGTGTTCATCTATTCTAATAACCGCTATTGTATTTTATCTTTTTATTTCATATTAGGACATTGCTATGACAGATTATGATCGCATTACTGCCAACCCTCATTTCGATATGCTGATGAGCGCCCACGATCAGGTACAAAGCGCAGGCCAAGCGGCACAAGGCGCATTGGTTCCTATGGTGGTTGAGCAGTCCGCTCGCGGCGAGCGTTCATTCGATATTTTCTCGCGTCTATTACGTGAGCGGGTGATATTTTTGACCGGTCAAGTCGAAGATCATATGGCCAACCTTATCGTTGCTCAGTTGCTGTTCTTAGAAGCGGAAAACCCAGACAAAGATATTCATCTGTATATCAACTCTCCTGGCGGTTCTGTCAGTGCCGGTCTCGCTATTTTTGATACCATGAACTTCATCAAGCCGGAAGTATCCACTATCTGTATGGGCGGCGCTTATAGTATGGGCTCATTCTTACTAGCAGCGGGTGAGCGCGGTAAACGCTATGCGCTAGCCAACTCACGAGTGATGATCCATCAGCCTTCAGGCGGCGCGCAAGGTCAAGCGACCGATATCGAGATTAATGCGCGTGAAATCATTAAAACTCGTGCCCGTTTAAACGAGATTTTGGCCGAGCGCACAGGTCAGCCAGTAGAGAAAATCGAAAAAGACGTTGAGCGTGACTTTTGGTTAGATGCCAAGGAAGCCAAAGAATATGGCTTAGTCGATGAAGTATTAGAGCGTCGCCCAGCGGAACTAAAAAAATAGCCTGTTGCCTAAACGGTTATTAAGCCAAAGAAATCGCCAAACTTCGTTTATCGCTAAGTTTTAAACCAGAAAAGTAAGATTTTAGGAGTGCCCCTACATGGCAAAAGACAAGACCCCGCAGTGTTCATTTTGCGGTAAAGCCAAAAATGAAGTGAAACAGTTAATTGCCGCTGATGATGCCAATATCTGTAATGAATGTATTGAGCTGTGTACTGACCTCATCGTAGACAGCGTTGACGAGGAAGAAACAGAGGGCGAGCTAGATACCTCATGGGTCAATAAAAAGCTACCGACTCCTAAGGAGCTGCGTGCGAAGCTTGACGACTATGTGATCGGTCAAGACGCGGCCAAAAAAGCCTTGGCAGTCGCGGTTTATAACCACTATAAACGCCTAAAAGTGAGCCAAACCTTAGCGAACGATAAGAAGAAAGCTAAGATCGGCGCTGATGATGCGATGGTTGAATTGGCGAAGAGCAATATCTTGCTAATTGGCCCAACTGGTTCGGGTAAAACCTTACTAGCGCAGACTTTAGCGCGCCTCCTTGACGTTCCTTTCGCTATGGCGGATGCGACAACGCTCACCGAAGCCGGTTATGTCGGTGAAGATGTCGAAAACATCGTCCAAAAGCTGCTGCAAGCTTCTGATTATGATGTCAGCAAAGCTGAGCAAGGTATCATCTATATCGATGAAATCGACAAGATCAGCAAAAAAGGCGAGAACCTATCGATCACTCGTGACGTCTCAGGCGAAGGCGTTCAGCAAGCGCTGCTCAAACTGATCGAAGGCACGGTTGCCGCTATCCCGCCGCACGGTGGTCGCAAGCACCCGCAGCAAGAGCTCATCCAAGTCGATACTAGTAATATCTTGATTATCGTTGGTGGCGCTTTTGCTGGACTTGATAAAGTCATTCAGCAGCGCACTGAAAAAGGCGGCATTGGTTTTAACGCTGACGTCAGCTCAAAAGACGATAGCCGCCGTAGCTCAGACCTACTACAGCTAGTAGAGCCAGAGGATTTGATTAAGTTCGGCCTTATCCCAGAGCTGATTGGCCGTTTGCCGGTTTTGGCGGCTTTAGAAGAGCTAGACGAAAAAGCGCTCATACAGATATTGACCGAGCCTAAGAACGCTTTGGTTAAGCAGTACGAGTATCTATTCGATATGGAAGGCGCTAAAATTACCTTTACCCAAAAGGCGCTTGATGCCATTGCCAAAAAAGCCATGGAGCGCAAGACAGGGGCACGCGGTCTACGCTCTATCGTCGAAAATGCGCTGCTAGAAACCATGTATGAGCTACCTTCAATGGAAAATGCCAAATCGGTCACTGTTGATGATACGGTCATTAATGAAGGCAAAATTCCTAAAATTGCTTAATTGGTCATCTGTTATCCTAAAGGTGTCTGGCATTATATATGCTAGACACCTTTTTTTATGCTAAAAAATGACAGCTGCGTATACCAATGTGTTTCGGCGCTCAGCCTAAGCCGTGATAAGCTCATATAATAAATTATTATGTTTACCGTATTATTGTATTCATTTAACACTCGTGCTTTATACCTTATCATCACTCTCATCATTACAAAGGATTGTTAATCATGTTGAATTCCATGACTGCTATGACCTCTGCTCTACGTCAGCATTTACCCGATTCGTTAAAACCGCATGCATCAAATAGCGCTCAAAGTGAAGATATTAGCGACTTCTATAAAGGCCATGTCGCCGCTATTACTGGTGCAGGCTCTGGTATGGGTCGGGCGCTTGCCCTGCATTTAGCCAAAATGGGCTGTGAAGTGGCGCTCTCAGATATCGGCGCAGAGCCGCTCGCTGAAACGCAAAAACTGCTAGAAGGTTATAATGTCAAAAGCACTATTGCCGTCCTTGATGTGGCTGATAAAGACGCCGTTTATGACTGGGCGGATAGCGTTGTAGCAGACCACGGCAAAGTAAATTTTGTCTTTAATAATGCTGGCGTAGCGCTCTACTCTACCGTAGAAGGCAGTAGTATCGAAGAGCTAGAATGGGTGATGGATATTAACTTTTGGGGCGTCGTCTACGGCACCAAAGCCTTTTTGCCACTGATTAAAAACAGCGTCAAGCTTAGCGAAACCGAAGCGAGCATTAACAAGGATGACAATAAATCGCGCCAATTCAATGAGCACGGTCATGTTATTAATATCTCAAGCTTGTTTGGTCTAACCGCTCAGCCTTCACAGTCCGCTTATAATGCCAGTAAGTTTGCGGTACGTGGCTTCACTGAGAGCTTACGTCAAGAGCTAGATATTCAGCGCAGCGGCGTCTCGGCTACTTGTATTCATCCAGGCGGCATCAGAACCAATATCGCCAATAGCGCGCGTGGTAACGACAGCATAAGCGAGCTTGGAATGCGCTCAGGTCCAAGCGCTATTCGCAGCTTCAATAAGTTTTTGAAATTCGATGCCAACGACGCAGCTTGGGTCATTCTAGAGGCAGCCGCTACCAATCAGCCGCGTCGCTTGATTGGTAATGATGCTAAGATGATAGATGCCGTGCAGCGGGTATTTCCAAACCGTTATAGCAAAATACTTAATGATGTTAACAAGCTGTCCCGTAAGATGAAAGGTAAAAAGCGTTCAAAAAAGACTAACTAAGACCACTCGTCTTATTACCCTCAAATACTAATAGCTTGCGATTGACGTTTTAAATACTAAACACGCTTAAACCTATAAAGGTTTAAGCGTGTTTTTTTATAAAAATAAAGGCATAAAATGACCACTAAGCTTTGTCTGTCTCACTACTTGCTATAATAATATTATGCTCAACTTGTAGAGTAAATCACTCTAACAAGTACGCTATGTCCTTATAATTATTTTGATTAAAGTGTTCTATGACTATTGTAAATAAACACTAATCTGCTACCCTTCTTATTTATTTAAACCAATACTACTCCTATAATCTCACTTAAAATAGCATATATATACGTGACAGCATATTATGATTTAAGATAAGGATATCCCAATGAAGAATAATTTATTAACTAAACCATCTATCCTTACGGTCGCACTGTTAGCAGTCAGCAGTATCGGTATTACAAGCTGTAGTAATGATGGCAGTGTCAAAGCCACAGATCGCTTGGAAGAAGCCGCAGCCATCGCCCGCGTACAAGGACTTGAAGCGCGTGCTGAACAGCTCAAAAACGACATGCCAGCTGCTACCGAAATAAGCACTAATAACGCAACTAGCGGCACAGCTACGATAAAAATGCCAGATGAATCGACGATTCCAGATAATGAATATGGTGAATCTGTACGCCGTGGCTTAGAGATTGTCAATCATACTTATCGTGAGTTACCTGATAATGTAGGCAATCAGCTCAACTGTACTAGCTGTCATTTAAGCAATGGTTCAGAAGCTTACGCCGCTCCTTGGAATGGGCTACCCGGTATTTTTCCTATTTACCGCTCTCGCGATGCGCGCGTTAACTCCTTACAAGAACGCGTCAACGGTTGTTTCCAGCGTTCTATGAACGGTAAACCGTTGGATTTAGGCTCTAACGAGATGAACGCTATTATCTCTTACATGACTTGGCTGTCACAAGATATGCCTATCGGTGTCTCACCTGAGGGTCGCGGCTTTGTGAAAGTGGACAATACCTTGGAGCCAAACCCCGACAATGGTGAAAAGCTGTTCGCCGAAAAATGTACGGTCTGTCATGGCGAGAACGGTGAAGGTCAGTACAATGATGATGGGACCTATCTGTATCCTGCTGTCGCTGGCGATAAGTCATATAATGACGGCGCGGGTATGGCGCGTACTTACAAAGCGGCCGCCTTTATCAAAGGTAAGATGCCATTTGGACAAGGTAATACGCTCAGCGATCAAGAAGCGGTCGATATTGCCAGTTACTTCACGCACCTTGATCGTCCTGTCAAAGCTAATAAAGACAAGGACTGGCCAAACGGTGGCGCTCCTGTAGATGTGCGGCGCTAATCATAGACACGAAATTGAAAAATCAAGATCCCAGCTATTATGCATAGCTGGGATTTTTATTATTAGCTGATTAGTAAAAACAGCTCTAATTCTATAAAGTCGCTGCTAAGGCAACTTCATATCGCCCGCGACTAGCCAGCCTGACTTTCTCATTAGCCAAGCCACGGCGCCTGCAATAATAGCCGGTAATACAAACATTAATAAGATAATCGCCGTCCACAATTGCGTGGTACTCATCAGCGCCTGTGAAGCTTCGATCACTCCGAACACGCCAACCAGTCCTGCTGTGCCCATGCCCGCGCCCGTCGCAGTACAAGCCAGCTCAAACACCACGGTTGCGATAGGTCCAACTATGGCGCTAGCCACAATAGCAGGTAGTAAGATAATAGGTTTTTTCAATACATTTGGGATTTGCAGCATACTAGTGCCAAGCCCTTGCGAGATGACACCGCTAAAACCATTATCCTTAAAGCTTGCGACCGCAAAACCAATCATATGCGCCGCGCAGCCAACCACCGCCGCGCCACCAGCCAAGCCGCCAAGCCCAATCGCAATACAAATCGCGGCGCTAGAGGTTGGGAGCGTCAGTAAAATACCGACGATGACCGCAATGACGATACCCATTAACAAGGGTTGCAATTCAGTCGCCGCCTGTATGCCTTGACCGACCGCATTAACCGCAATGACTACTGGTGGGTTTAAAAAAGCGCATACTGCCCAAGCGACAGTACAGACTACTAAAGGTACAAGCAAGATATCCAGTTTAGTCTTACCAGAAACCCAAGTACCTGCTCGATACGCAAACACTGAGGCCAAATAAGCACCAATAGGGTTACCGGGGAGTGCCAAAAAGGTCGCAGGGCCCGACTCTTGCGCGGTAAACAACGTCCCCGCCATAAAAGCTTCGGTATGCGCGCCAAGCATACCAGCGACTAAGCAGCTGAGAATCACTAGCGTCGGAGCTTTGAGATAGTAAGCGATGCCTACGCCTATCCCTGCGCCCATTAACACAGAGGCGAGTTTGCCGATAGCTATCAGTGCCGGAATCTGTAACCAACCGCCGATTTGCGAGATGATAAGTCCTGCGATTAAAGTAACAAACAGCCCCAAGGCCATACCAGTAAAAGCATCGATAAAGTATTTTTGAAAGAATGATTTAATCATGCCAGTTGACGCTGTCGTCGTCTCAGCTGAGTTCATTATTAGGCTCTCACTGTCAATTGATAAAGGGGATAGTCTTGCTGATCGCTATCAGCTCAGATAATCTATTGCTAAAACATCTTATCGTTAAAATACGCTGCTATTCAGTTTACTTCTCAAAAAAATAGCACAAAAAAAGCGTCGATGTGACGCTTTTCCTTAATGATAATAACGACTTCTAGCAACTATCGACGCTGCTCAACGATAATGGAATCGATACCGTTGTTCTGCAAACGCTGCTGCGCACTAGTAACTTCCTGACGATTGTTCATCGGACGCGAAATCACCTGATAAATAGGTAGGCCATTACCGGTCATGTTTTTGACGACTCTAGCATCCACACCTGCCATTAACACTTGCGCGCGGCGACGATCCGCCTCATCAGCATCACCGAAGCTGTTGATTTGTAGGATATAAGTCGGGGCTTGTGCTCTTTGTACTGTCGCTGTGCCACTACCAGCCGCTGTATTGGCATTGTTTGCTCTATTACTGTTTGGAGGCGTAGGCGTGGTACCATCGTAAGTGGCGTTTTCTTCTACTATCGTAATCTCATTATTTGCGTCGCTGTTGTTAGCTGCTGAGTTGCCACTCGGTTCAATCGTCGTATTTTCAGAGATACCTAGATTGCTATTGTCATCCTGATTTTCAGGCTGAGTCACGACGACGTCAGCCTCAAATTCATCTGTAGCGCCTAAACGATCATTCTCTAAGCCGCCGATATCTTCATCAGGAATAGTCGCCATCTCTTGATTAGGCAAGATATCATAAAACTCATAATCTGCATTATCCGTGTCCGTCTCTACTCGCTGCTGTATCTGCCGATCAGCATCAGCCGCGGTTTCACTCTCGGCCGGACTAAAATTAAACAAGGGCGAGAGGTATAAAAACACCCCTATCATGAGCGTCAGTATCGCGCCAACGAACATCCACAATAAGCCTGATACGCTACTCGACTTGCGCTTTTCAGTGGCGCCTCTAGGTTTTTTGGCTAACATGGATTGGTTTCTCCCTACTGAGTTGGTATAAGACGACGTTGATATAAGACTACACTGGTATCAGTATAACGTATTCGCTTACATGCTAGAAGGTGCAGTCAGCCCTAAAAGATTTAGGCCATTAGCCAGTACTTGCCGAACTGCTTTAGATAAACGCAAACGCGCCTGCATCATCTCCAGCTCATCTGTGCTTGGTGTCGCCCCTGAGGTCAGGCTCATAGGCAAGATACGATTGGTGTCATACCAGCCGTGGAATAGCGCTGCTAATTCTTTTAAGTAGTTGGTCAAGATGTGCGGCTCATAACCCGTCGCTGCCCGTAATAAAGTCGCAGGATAAGCGGCTAACAGCTTAATAAGCGCCTCTTCACTTGGAGCGCTCAGCAAGTTTTGCTGCGCCGCGCCAACGCTGTCATCGACACTCAGCCCGCTAGTCTGTAGTTTTTCTAATACACGGCAGACGCGAGCATGTGCGTACTGAATGTAATACACTTGGTTGTCTTTGCTTTGTGATTTAGCAAGCTCTAAATCAAAATCTACGTGCACCTCAGGCTTACGCGCGACATAATAAAAACGCGCCGCATCATTGCCGACCTCTTCGCGTAGCTCACGCAAGGTCACAAACTCACCAGAGCGCGAGGACATCTGCACTTTTTCGCTACCACGCCACAAGGCGACAAACTGTACTAAGACTACATCCAAACGCTCAGCATCGATACCGAGCGCTAATAGTGCGGCTCGTACTCGCGGTACATAACCGTGATGATCCGCGCCCAACACATCGATTACTTTATCAAAACCACGATCGAACTTGTTTTTATGATAAGCGATATCAGAGGCAAAATACGTGGTTTGGCCATTAGCACGGCGTACTACGCGATCTTTTTCGTCGCCAAAATCTGTGGATTTGAACCAAATATTGCCGTCTTGCTCATATAGATGACCTTTTTCCTGTAACACTTGCAGCGCCGGCTCAATCTCATCAGTGATCGATCTTTCGCTAAACCAGCGCTCATAACGCACGCCAAAATCGTTCAAATCATCTTTGATATCGGCCAAAATGCCAGTCAGCGCGGCATTGAGAAACAGCTCATAATTCTCGCCCAATAAGTGTTTGCTATTAGCAATCAGCCCATCAATATGCGCCTCTTTATTGCCTGAGATCAGCTCTTTTTCACCAGTAGCATTGATATCATACTTAGCATCTGCAGTAACATCTTTAGCGATTTGGGCAAAAGAATGCACGTAACTAGCGCCGTGCTGCGTCTTTAAAGTTTCGGCGATATCACGAACATAGTCGCCTTTATAAGCGTTAGAAGGAAAAGTCACATTCTCGCCGTTCGCTTCTAGATAGCGCAAATAAGTACTCGTCGCCAAGATATCCATCTGCCGACCAGCGTCATTGACATAGTACTCACGGGTGACATCATAACCCACTGCTTCGAGCAAATTAGACACACTCATACCAAAGGCAGCGCCGCGACCATGACCAACGTGTAAGCTTGAGGTCGGGTTAGCGGAAACAAACTCCACTTGCACCTTTTGCCCTGCAAACTGCTCACTGAGACCAAAACGATCTTGCAGAGTAAAAATATCTTCTAAAACCGCAAACTTCGCATCGCTATTCAAAAATACATTAATGAAGCCAGGCCCGGCGATATCAACTTGGCGGATATCTTGATTTTCGGGTAGCGCGTTAACGATTTGCTCCGCTACAGCGCGCGGACTACTCTTCGCAGCCTTAGCAGCGGTCATCGCAATGTTGCTCGCAAAATCGCCGTGACTAAGGTCTTTAGTACGGGTAATCTGGCTATTATTTTGCCAATCAGCAGGCAATACGCCGCCTTCTTTTAGAGTTTGGACAGCGTCTTCGAACAGGGCTGCTAAAGTATCGATTTGGGCTTGTGACATAAGGGTATGAACTCAGATAAATATGACGAAAAAGTGATAACCCGTAAATATAACAATCTTTGCAGGTTATTGCATCATTATTGATAAAAATAGCGTTAAACAGCCACAATTTATGGCATCTAACGACTAGGGCGTGTTGAATGTAGTAATACTGTCATATTGCCAACCGTAAAAGTTCATATCAAAACCGTTCCACGTTATAATATGGCTTTTATTTTTATTTCACTTAAGGAAAAATTATGTTCGCCATTGCTGCTAGCACGGTTACCAACTGGGGGCTGTATATATTACTACCTGTATTTATCGCTTTCTTATTTTTTATTATTTGGGACCTTTCTAAAAAATCTGACGCAGGGCGCGCGGGAACCTTTTGGATGTTTTTAGCTTTAGGCGCAGGTTTTGTAGGGTTTATTATCAAAGTTTTAGTCGAAGTGGCTTTTGAAAAATGGTTTATTGGTTAGGCTCAACCACTTCACTGACATAAGTGGATAAACTCCAAGCCCCACCAGCTTCTATTAAGCGACACATGCCAGTCGTCAATTCACTAGAAAGCACAAAACTTTTGCCATTCCAAACCCAGTTAGACATTGACCAACAGTCGCCTAATCCGCGACCTTTATGCGCGGAAAATATCTCACCTTCACTATACTCTGAACCAGATAGAGTAATTAATTCAGGTTTATTTGGTTTGTCGTTATCGAGCAACCAATAGCCATAACCAAAGTTGTAGGCGCCCGTCCAGCAAGACTGGCGAGCTAAGGTATGATCCCTATCAATAGCTATGAACTGCCAAGTCTTATTCTTTTCATCGAACCAGCTTTGGTCTGAGGTCAGCACGTTACAATCGGTGCGCGCTTCACTATCAAGAGTCGCTACTGCCCATTTATTAATATTATCTTGAAAATAGCTCAGTGTTGATGAAGCAAGTGATGTGTTCTCTTCGTCAGAATAAGCAAATGCTTTTTTGATTATAAGTTTTGCTTTGGCAGAGTTAGGAATTTGCCGATTGGGATTGTTTTTGCTGACTAAAGCTAGCGGCGTGCCTACGCGCCCTTGCACATCATCTATCTTGAGTAATACAGCAGCCATGCCTTTATCAGAGATTTTCCATCGATACGCACCCCTTGCAAAGACTATTTTGGTATTTTGGCGTGCATGTTTGAGAAGCTGAATCGCTTGTATGCTAGTCAATTTACTGTCTTTAACCTCGCCATAGGACTTATCATTTAGCCATAGCTCAACAGGATCACTTGCTGATCCTAGTTCAGCATCTTCTCCGTCTGAAGACTCCCAGTCGTTTAATAAAACCTTGGCATCAGGTACTTTTACTCCCGCCTCTACGGTCATCAAGATACTACCGCGCCAATCGGCTACTTCGTCGGTATAGCCAGCTGCTCGGCACGTCAAGGTATTATCACAGACCAATTGCAGTCGTCGCTTACAAAGCCACTGCCTTCAAAAGGATGGCCATACGCCGCTAGTGCTGGTAAAGACCATAAGCTGATAGCACTCATCCACAAGAACACTGCTAGCGTCTGCGCATTCATGAATTTTTGCACAGCTTGTTACCTCTACATTGACAATAATGCAAAACGACAATAAAGCGAAACGTTACCTTCTAGCTATAATCGTCGCCCGCTTCGGCGCAGGGTATCCCTCAATCGTTTTGCTAGGATCATTGGGGTTAAGAAAATCTGTGAGCGATTGATAAGTCATCCACTCCGTCGCGCGCTGCTCCTCTATCGTGGTCACATCGACATCCACGCAGCGCACTTCCTTAAACCCAACCTTTTCTAGCCAGCCTATTAGCGCCTCTACTGAGGGTAAAAAGTACACGTTATTCATCTGTGCATATCTATCGTGCGGCACTAGTACCGTATTGGCATCACCATCAATCACTAAAGTCTCCAATACTAACTCGCCACCTTTTACCAGCTGACCACGCAGCTGCTGCAAATGTTCAAAAGGCGACTGGCGATGGTAGAGCACGCCCATACTAAACACGGTATCGAACAGTTGACTGTGCTCGGGCAACGCCTCTAAGGGCACAGGAATATAATGCGTACGATAAGCGTCAGCGGCATCCACAAAATGCCTAATCGCCATAAATTGATGATAAAAAAGACAAGACGGATCAACAATAATTACCGTTTCTGCGCCCGCCCCTGCCATGCGCCAACCGTGGTAACCCGAACCGCCACCGACATCGAGCACGCGTCTGTTCTTAAGCGGACTTAAATGCGGAGCCACTCGTTCCCACTTCCAGTCGCTATGCCATTCGGTATCTATCTGAATACCTGAATCATCCTTGCCAAGCTGACCGCCAATATAAAAAGGGCCTTTACGCCACGGCATCAGCTGCTTGAGTAGCGCTAACGTTTGCTTACGCTCAGAGTCACTAAGCTCAGCATTCACTGTGATAGCTGAACTATTCAAATCCACCCTATCAGCAGTAATCGTCGGCAATCGCGCCACGGAGGACTGATAAGCTGGCGCATGCGCGTAATTGCGCTTATCCTTAATAGCCGTTAGCCACTTGGGTAACAGCGCCAGCCACTCATAAGCCATCGGCTGCGTCTCAGCGATGGTCAACAAGGTTAAATACAGTTCGCGTTCAGCATTGGCAATGGTGTGATTGGTCATAAAATTTTCAATTTTCGTCAAGTTATCATTGGCTAGATAATAGTTATAAAAAGAAGAGCAAAGATAAAAAGATTGGCCTCAAGCTTAGCGTGCTTTAACAGTCGTGAAATCTGCGGAGCATGGGTTATTTATTCTTAAGGGTTTGTTTAAAAACTACTTAAACGCTACAATCGACACAAAGTTTAAAAACTGAAACCAAGTCAAATGCCTTGCGAAACCTACTTCATCCAAACGCTGATGATGCTGATCTAAAGTATCGGTAATCAACACATTTTCTAGCGCGTTACGTTTACCGCTAATCTCCATTTCGCTATAACCATTCGCCCGTTTAAAGTCATAATAGCGCTCGACCAGCCAAGCGTCATATTGCTCATCTATAGCATGAGTCTTTTCGGTCAAGACTAAGATTCCACCCTCTTCTAGCGCGTGATATATCTTCTCTAGCACCGCGACTCTATCTCCAGCAGGTAGGAACTGTAGCGTGAGATTGAGAATCACCATATCGCAGGACTCAAATTCGATATCACGAATATCAGCAGTAATCACTTCAATGTCATGCTGCGGATAGTTGTCGTGTAGCAGCTTTTCTGCTTCACTGGTCATGGCCGGTGAGATATCGATCGCTTTAATCTGTAAATCAGACGCTGCAAACTCGCCCGCGAGCGCCATCGTCGCCCCGCCAAGCGAGCAACCCAAATCATAAACACGGCTGACCCGTTGACCCTCACTATTGGTCTGACGATACTTGCAATGACGACGCGCAAAAATCGGGAGCATGGCAAGCACTTGACCATAACCCGGTACGCTACGGCGAATCATATCAGGGAAACAGGCGACCACTTGCTCATCAAAGGAGAAGCGCGCGACTTTATCCAGCGGCGTGGTAAAAGGCTTATCGAATAAAGTATCCGGCTTAATACTAGGGTCGATATCAGTTTTTGGAGAGGGAATAGATTGACTCATGGAACGGCTCATTTAACAAACAGTTTGTATAGTAAGACATTTAGCAAAAGCCCATTATAACATTACTGTTTGTTACTCATAGCACCAAGCCTGCTTGTTATGCTAAATAGGTAAAACTAAGCTTTGTAAGCACATAGCGAAAGACGCAAAACAGGCTTAGTCTAAATCATTAATAATAGGACCTATTATGCAAACAATTATCTTAGGTGGTGGCTGCTTTTGGTGCACCGAATCGGTATTTTTATCCGTAAAAGGCGTCGAGTCTGTGGTTTCAGGCTACATGGGCGGCGAGGCAGCAACTGCCAACTATGGGGCTGTATGCGGCGGTAACAGTGGTCATGTCGAAGTCATAAAAATAAAGTTTGATGACGCAGTACTACCACTAGAAGTGCTACTCGACGTGTTTTTTGCGACTCACGATCCAACGACCAAAGATCGTCAAGGTAATGATGTCGGTAGCCAGTATCGCAGCATAGTCTACTATACGGATGCAGCACAAAAACCAACCGTTGATCGTACGATTAACAAACTGCGTGATATGGGCGTCAACGTCGTTACCGAAGTACATCCTGCCGTTGAATTCTATCGTGCAGAAGAAGATCATCAAGACTTCTTTAACAGAAACCCTAGTCAAGCTTATTGCAACTTTGCCATTCCTCCAAAGCTTGCTAAGCTACGTCAAGAGTTTAAAGAGTATATGGTCGCTTAGACAGTCGACGTTATATTTGTAGGTGTCTAATGTACGTGTTTAAGCCAAGTGTGATTACGCTTGGCTTTTTTGCGCCGTTTAGCGTTATCATAATGACAATGATAATGACCTCTAACACTACTATCTTAAAAAACAGGTTAAGGACATAGAATATGCAAGCTGATTTTTGGCAATCGCGTTGGCTCGAGGGTCGTATTGGCTTTCATAAGTCCGAGGTTAATCCCTTGTTGCGCAAATATTTTTCGACTCTAAATCTTGCGAAAGCCAGTCGCGTACTCGTACCGTTAAGTGGTAAGTCGATAGATATGGCTTGGCTGGCGCAGCAAGGTTATGATGTTGTTGGTATCGAGCTTGTCGAATCTGCAGTAGAGGAATTCTTCACTGAGCAAGGTATGACACCGAAAATTAGCCATCCTACCGATAACGCTGATATAAAACGCTATCAAGGTCAGCTATCAGGGCAGACGATTGAGCTATGGGTGGCAGATATCTTTGCGCTAACGGCTGACAATATAGGTCAAGTTGATGCAGTATATGATAGAGCAGCCTTGATTGCCCTACCGCCAAATATGGGTCCAAAATATAGCGAGCAGATACGCAAACTGAGCGGTAGTGTCGATAAAAAAGCCGCACCACAATTACTGATTACGCTTAACTATGATCAAAGTCAAAAGGACGGCCCTCCGTTCTCAATTAGCGCTGAGCAATTGCAGCACTATTATAGCGATACTTATCAGCTCACTGAGCTTGAGCATAACCCTTCAACACTCAATAGACCTCTTGCAAAAGTAGTTGTGAGACACAACGTATATTATTGAACTCTACTTACTTAATAGATATGCCAAACAT